>DASVPF010000026.1:0-5017 GCA_036382965.1 Thiobacillus sp. | reverse complement strand
GGCTGCTGGCCAGCACGCCGAGCATGGCGGGCGGCCTGAGCCCGGTGTCGTGATCGATGCCGAACTGCGACATGCCCGTCTGGATGCGCGCCATCACCGCGGCGGCCAGGGTTTCGGAATCGGTCTTGGCGCGCTTGCGCGGCGTTTTGGCCGGCTTGGGTTTGAGGTGGCGGCCCAGCAGGTCGGCGTTGAGGTCGACCGCGATCACGAGGTCGGCCCCCATCGCGCGGCACAGCGACACCGGCACCGGATTGACCAATCCGCCGTCGACCAGCCAGACCCCGTCGCGCCGCGCCGGCGTGAACAGGCCGGGCAGCGCGATCGAGGCCCGCACGGCATCCGTCACCGTGCCTTCGCGCAGCCACACTTCGCGGCCGCGCTGCAGGTCGGTGGCGACGGCGCCGAACGGACGCGCCAGATCGCGGATGTCGCGGTCGACGAAATGGCTGCGAAAAAAAGCGATCAGCCGGTCGCCCTTGATCAGCCCGCCGCCGAGCGAAAAATCCAGAAAGCTCACCACGGTCTGCACGCTCAGGCTCCTCACCCACGCTTCCAGCCGGTCGAGTTCGCCGCCCACGTAGGCCGCGCCCACCAGCGCGCCGATCGAGGTACCGCAGACGATGTCGGGCTCGATACCGGCGTCGGCGAGCGCACGGATGACGCCGATGTGCGCCCAGCCGCGCGCCGCGCCGCCGCCGAGGGCGAGTCCGATCCGGGTCGGGGAATTCGCCATGCGAGGCTTAATCGGACTCGCGTTCGAGGCCGCAGCACTGCACCTGTTCGGCCGCGGGCGGCTGGCTCAGGATGGCACCGGTGACGGGATTGGGACGAAACACGGTGCAGCCCTTGAGGCCGAGCGCGTGCGCCTGCAAGTAGAGCGACTCGAAGCGGTCGAACGGCGTGTTGGCGGCGACGTTGATGGTCTTGGAAATGGCATTGTCGACGAAGGGCTGCAGCGCCGCCTGCATGTGCAGGTGGGCGAGCGGGTCGATCTGCCGCGCATCGGCCAGGGCGGGCGGCATGCCGCTGCGGCCCTGCTGCTGCCATAGCTGGCAGGCATGGTCGACCACGCGGTGGGTGCGATAGCGGCCATCCAGCCCGAGCACGCGGCGCTCGGCCTCGGCGGCAAAGATCGGCTCGATGCCGCTGGACAGATTGTTGGCCAGGAGGCTGATGGTGCCGGCCGGGGCGATCGCCAATAAGTGACTGTTGCGGATGCCGTGCGCGGCGAGGGCGTCGCGGATGTCGTCCGGCAGGCGGGCGGCAAAATCGCTCGCCAGAAACGCTTCGCTTTCGAATCCGGGGAACGCGCCTTTTTCGCGCGCCAGCTCGATCGACGTGCGATAGGCCGCGTCGCGCAGGAGCTGCATCGTGCGCGCGGCGAGCGTGCGCGCCGCTTCGCTGTCGTAATCGAGGCCGAGCAGCACCAGGGCGTCCGCCAGTCCGGTGATGCCGAGGCCGATGCGTCGTTTGAGGCGCGCCTCCTGCGCCTGCGCCGGCAGCGGATAGCGCGAGACGTCGATGACGTCGTCGAGAAAACGCACCGCGAGCCGCACCGCGTCGGCCAGCGCGTCGAGGTCGAGATGGGCATCGGCGGCGAACGGCGCGGCGACGAAGGCGGTGAGGTTGAGCGAGCCGAGATCGCAGGCGCCGTAGGCCGGCAGCGGAATTTCGCCGCAGGGGTTGGTGGCGCTCAGGTTTTCCAGGCGGCCGAGCGTGTTGTCGCGATTGACGGTGTCGACGAACAGCACCCCGGGTTCGGCGGTGTCGTAGGCCGCGTGCAGGATGCGCTGCCACAGCTCGCGCGCCTTGACCGTGCGCAGCACGCGGCAGGGCACCGCCACGGCGCTGCCGCTCCAGCGGCGCATGAGCGTGCCGTCGTCCGCCGCGTCGCCGGGATGCAGCGGAAACACCAGTGGCCAGTCGCGGTCTTGCGCCACCGCCGCCATGAGGGCGTCGCTGACCTGCACCGACAGGTTGAAATGCCGCAGCACCGCCGGGTCGCGCTTGGCGTCGACGAAGGTTTCGATATCGGGATGGTCGCAGCGCAGCGTCGCCATCATCGCGCCGCGCCGCGCGCCGGTCGACAGCATGGTGGCGCACATGGCGTCCCAGATGTGCATGAAGGACACCGGGCCGGAAGCGATGCTGCCGGTCGCCTCGGCCACCACGCCGGCCGGACGCAGGGTGGAAAAGTCGTAGCCCACGCCGCCGCCGTGCTGCATGGTGAGCGCGCCTTCCTTCAGTGCCTCGAAAATATGCTCGAGGTCGTCGGCGATGTCGCCCATGACGAAGCAGTTGAACAGCGTGACCCGGTGGCCGGTGCCGGCGCCGGCAAGAATGCGCCCGCCGGGCAGGAAACGGAACCCTTCCTGCAAGTGGAAGAAACGCTCGGCCCATTGCGCAGCGTCGCTGCGTTCCGCCGCCGCCATCGCCTGCGCCACGCGGCGCCAGGTCTCGGCGATGCCGGTCTCGCCCGCGGCCCGGTATTTGGTCTCCCAGACATGGCGGGAGATGTCCATGCTGAAGGGATCGGGTGTCGTCATGGTGCGCCGACCGGGCAGGGGTTTTGAGGCATCATCTGTTTTATAGCCGCTTTGCGGCCCTACCGGTTTTCACGATGGATACGCTTCACCCCTATGCCGCGCTGACTCCCGACTGCGCGCTCGACGCGCTCGACAGCACCGGCCTCAAGGCCGATGGCCGCCTGCTGGCGCTCAACAGCTATGAGAACCGCGTCTACCAGATGGGGGTCGAGGATGCCCTGCCGGTCGTGGTCAAGTTCTACCGCCCCGAGCGCTGGAGCGACGCTGCGATTCTGGAAGAGCATGCGTTCACTCTGGAACTCGCCGAACACGAAATTCCTGTGGTCGCGCCGCTGCAATTGAACGGCGCCACGCTTCATACGCACGCCGGTTTCCGCTTCGCCGTGTATCCCAAGCAGGGCGGGCGCATGCCCGAATTCGACCGCGCCGACACCCTGCAATGGATGGGGCGCTTTCTCGGGCGCATCCATGCGGTCGGCGCGCGGGCGGATTTTGCGCAGCGGCCGGCGCTCGACCTTGCGAGCTTCGGCTACGCGTCGCGCGATTTCCTGCGCACGGGCAACTGGCTGCCGCCCGACCTTGCCGCGGCGTGGGACAGCGTGGTCGAGCATGCGCTTGCCAGCGTGGCGCATTGCTACGCGCGCGCGGGGCAGGTGCGCGCCATCCGCCTGCACGGCGACTGCCACGCCGGCAACGTGCTGTGGACCGAGAGCGGGCCGCACTTCGTCGATTTCGACGACAGCCGCATGGGGCCGGCGGTGCAGGATCTGTGGATGCTGCTGTCCGGCGAGCGCGACGAGCAGCAGGCGCAGATAACCGAGATTCTGACGGGCTACGAGGATTTCATGGAATTCGATCCGCGCGAACTGCATCTGGTCGAAGCGCTGCGTACGCTGCGGCTGATCCACTACGCCGCCTGGCTGGCGCGGCGCTGGGACGATCCGGCTTTCCCGGCCGCGTTTCCGTGGTTCAATACGCAGCAGTACTGGCAGGCGCGCATCCTCGAACTGCGCGAGCAGATTGCGCTGATGGACGAAGCGCCGCTGGTGGCGTGATGAATTTCAGCACGCCGGGTGTGATGGTGGACGAATGTCGGACGTTAGCCTATTATCGGAATAACGGAATTTCCGTATTACGGAGAGTCAACATGCGTGAAACCCTCATCGTGTCCAATCGCGGCCAGATTACCCTGCCGGCCGACATGCGCAAGCAACTCGGCATCGCACCCGGCAGCGCCGTGATTATCGAAACGCGTAACGGCGAGCTTGCCCTGAAACCCGCAGCCGTGCTGGAGATCGAACGCTACACCGACGAACAGATTGCCCGGTGGGACAGTGAGGACAAGCTGACCGCCACTGAGCGCAAGCGCATTCTGGCCCGGCTGCAGAAAGCCTGATGCGGCTTTTTCTCGACGCCAATGTTCTTTTTACGGCGGCGCACAACCCCAAGGGCAAGGCCGCTTTGGTCATCGAGCTCGGCCAGGCGGGATTCTGGCAAGTGGTCACCAGCGCCTACGCGCTGGAGGAAGCGCGCCGCAACCTGGCGCTCAAATTCCCCGACGGACTGGAACGGCTGGGCGCGCTGGCGCAAGGCTTGCGCAGGTCGCCCGACGCGGCGGGCGCGGATTGCCCGGTGGGATTGCCGGACAAGGACTGCCCCATCTATCGCGCCGCGCACGCTTGCCGGGCGGATGTCCTGCTCACCGGCGACCTCCGCGATTTCGGGTTTCTGATGAACGATCGCGGCAAGGCGGGCGGCCTGCTGATTCAGACGGTCGCCGATTTTCTGAACGCACGCTGATCGCGTCCGGCATGAACTCGCCCCCCGTAAACCACAGTCCTTTTTGCCATCTCGGCTCCAAGCGAGTCCTTGCTGAGGAGCTAGAATTCAAGCATCAAGCGCCTGGTATCGGACGCAGCGATATTCGACGCGAATTGTTGCAAGCTGAAAATGGCTGCAAGGTAATTTTGCGAATGAAAAGATTTGTGTAAGTCATGTGTGGCATAGCAGGCGAATTCCGCTTCGATAACACGGTGCCCGATGCGGCGGCGATGGCGCGCATGCTGGCGAAGCTGGCGCGGCGCGGGCCCGACGCCGAGGGCGAGCACGCCGACGGGCCGGTGCGGCTGGGGCACCGGCGGCTGGCGATCATCGACCTGTCGCCGCGCTCGCGCCAGCCGATGGTCGACGCCGCCAGCGGCATCGCGCTGGTGTTCAACGGCACGATCTACAACTATCCGGAGCTGCGCATCGAGTTGGCTTCGCGCGGCCATGTCTTTCATTCCGACGGCGACACCGAGGTCATCCTGCGCGCGTATCTGGAATGGGGCGAGGCCTGCGTCGAGCGCCTGCACGGCATGTTCGCGTTCGCCATCTGGGATCGCGGGCAGCTCTTCCTGGCGCGCGACCGCCTCGGCATCAAGCCGCTGTACTACAGTGAAAACCTCGGCCGCTTCCGCTTCGCCTCGACG
>DASVPF010000025.1:0-3659 GCA_036382965.1 Thiobacillus sp. | reverse complement strand
GCGAATTGCAGGATGGCGTGGCGCATCTGGGAACCTTAAGGCAGTTTGCTTTGGGCGACGTGCGCCAACAGGTCAACCACCGACGCGTGCATCACATCGGTGAACGGCTTGGGATACAGGCCCATGGCCAGCACACTGACGGCGAGTACGCCCAGCAGCAGGATCTCGCGCGCGTTGACGTCGCGCATTGCTTCGACGTGCGGGCTGGTGACATTGCCGAACACGACGCGCTTGTACATCCACAGCGTGTAGGCCGCACCGAGAATCAGCGTGGTGGCGGCGACGAAGGCGAACCAGAAATTGACCTGGATGGCCGACAGGATGACCATGAACTCGCCGACGAAGCCGCTGGTGGCGGGCAGCCCCGAGTTGGCCATGGCAAACAGCATGAAGAAGGCGGCGAACACCGGCATCGTGTTGACCAGCCCGCCGTAGTCCTTGATCTGGCGCGAGTGCAGGCGGTCGTACATCACGCCGATGCAGAGGAACAGGGCGGCCGAGACGAAGCCGTGCGAAATCATCTGCACCAGCCCGCCCTCCAGGCCAAGCGGATTGAACATGAAAAAGCCGAGGGTGACGAAGCCCATGTGCGCGATCGACGAATAGGCGATGAGCTTCTTCATGTCGGCCTGCACCAGGGCGACGAGGCCGATGTAGGCGACGGCGATCAGCGACAGCATGATCACGAACCACGCGAGCTCGTGGCTGGCATCCGGCACGATCGGCAGGATGAAGCGCAGGAAGCCGTAGGCACCGACTTTCAGCGTGATCGCCGCCAGCACCACCGAGCCGCCGGTGGGCGCCTCGACGTGGGCATCGGGCAGCCAGGTATGCACCGGCCACATCGGCACCTTGACCCCGAAGGCCAGCAGGAAGGCAAAGAACATCAGGGTCTGCGCGGTCATGCCGAGCGCGGTGTGGTGCCAGGTCTGGATGTCGAAGCTGCCGTTGGAATGGAAGTAGAGATAGATTAGCGACACCAGCATCAGCAGCGAGCCGAGCAGGGTATAGAGGAAGAACTTGATCGCCGCGTACACGCGGTTCGGCCCGCCCCACACGCCGACGATCAGATACAGCGGGATCAGCATGCCTTCGAAGAAGACATAGAACAGGATGCCGTCGAGCGCCGCGAACACCCCGTTGATGAGGCCGGACATGACGAGGAAGGCCGCCATGTACTGCGCGACCTTGTCCTGGATCACCTGCCAGCCGGCGATGACCACCAGCACGGTGATGAAGCTGTTGAGCAGAATCAGCGGCATCGAAATGCCGTCGATTCCAAGGTGGTAATGGATGTTGAATGCCGGGATCCAGGCGGCCTTTTCGACGAACTGCATCGCCGAGGTGGAGGTGTCGAAGCCGGTGACCAGCGGGATCGCGACGATGAATCCCAGCAGCGCACCGGCCAGCGCCAGCCAGCGCGCGAGCGGCGCATTGCGGTCGGAACCGGTGGCGAGCACCACGACCCCGGCCAGAATCGGAACCCAGACGACGAGGGAGAGGATCGATTGTCCAAACATGGGCATGAGTTTTTTAGTTAGGCACGGCTAGTTGAGCCGCGCGAACCACGTCACCAGGGCGAACACCCCGATCAGCATGGCAAACGCGTAATGGTAGATGTAGCCGGACTGGAAGGCCTTGGCCAGTCGCGAGACGCGTTCGACCAGGTGCGCCGTGCCGTTGACGAAGAAGCCGTCGATCACGTTCTGGTCGCCGCGCCGCCACAGGCCGCCGCCGAGTGCGCGTGCGCCCTTAGCGAAGGCCCAGCTGTAGAGTTCGTCGAACCAGTATTTGTTGACCAGCAGGCGATAGAAGAAGTTGAAGCGCTGCGCGATGGCCGCCGGAATGTCCGGACGCTTGAGGTAGAAGAATCCCGACAGGCCCACCCCCGCCGCCGCCAGCCAGAACGGCAACGTCGTCACCGCGTGCAGGCCCATCGCGGCCGCGCCGTGAAATTCCTGATTGAGTTCGTGCATGACCGGATGGCGGTCGGCGACATAAATCGCGCTGCCGAAGAAATCGCCGAACAGCATCGGCTCGACGGTCATGTAGCCGATCGCCAGCGAAGGCAGGGCCAGCGCGAGCAGAGGGCCGGTCACCACCCACGGCGTTTCGTGCGGCGTGCCGCCATGGCCATGCCCGTCGGGCTCGTTGCCGTGGGCGTGCCCCTGGTGGAAACGCTCCTTGCCGTGGAACACCAGGAAATACATGCGGAAGGAATAGAACGCGGTGACGAACACGCCCGCCAGCACCGCCACATAGGCGAAACCGGAACCCGGCAGGTGCGACAGTTTGGCCGCCTCGATGACGGATTCCTTGGAATAGAAGCCCGACAGGAAGGGCGTGCCGATCAAGGCCAGCGAGCCGATCAGCGAGGTGATCCAGGTGATCGGCATGTATTTCCTCAGGCCGCCCATGTAGCGGATGTCCTGGTTGTGGTGGACGGCGATGATGACCGAGCCCGCGGCGAGGAACAACAGCGCCTTGAAGAAGGCGTGCGTCATCAGGTGGAACACCGCGACCGAATACGCCGACGCGCCGAGGGCGACGGTCATGTAGCCCAGCTGCGACAGCGTCGAATACGCCACCACGCGCTTGATGTCGTTCTGCACGACGCCGAGGAAACCCATGAACAGCGCGGTGATCGCTCCGATGACCATGATGAAGCTCAAGGCCGTGTCCGACAGTTCGTACAGCGGCGACATGCGCGCGACCATGAAGATGCCGGCGGTCACCATCGTCGCCGCGTGGATCAGCGCCGAAATCGGCGTCGGGCCTTCCATCGAATCGGGCAGCCAGACGTGCAGCGGGAACTGCGCCGACTTGCCCATCGCGCCGATGAACAACAGGATGCCGATGACCGTCATCAGCATCCATGGCGTATCGGGCCACAGGGTGATGGTTTGGCTGGCGAGCGACGGCGCCTTGGCAAACACCGTGGCGTAATCGAGCGAGCCGAACCAGGCCAGAATCAGGCCGATCCCCAGAACGAAGCCGAAATCGCCGACCCGGTTGACGAGGAAGGCCTTGAGGTTGGCATAAATCGCGCTTTCCTTGGTGTACCAGAAGCCGATCAGCAGGTAGGACACCAGCCCCACCGCTTCCCAGCCGAAAAACAGCTGCATGAAGTTGTTGCTCATCACCAGCATCAGCATCGAGAAGGTGAACAGCGAGATGTAGCTGAAGAAACGCTGGTAGCCCGGGTCGTCGTGCATGTAGCCGATGGTGTAGACGTGCACCATCAGCGAGACGAAGGACACGACCAGCATCATCATCGCCGACAGCGCATCGATCAGGAAGCCGACTTCGAAGCGCAAATTGCCCAGGACCATCCAGGTGTAGACCGTGCCGTTCCAGGTGTGGCCAGCCAGCACGTCCTGAAACACCAGCACCGAAGCGACGAACGCCACCGCCACCCCTGTAATGGCAACCAGGTGCGACAGGGTGCGGCCGATCATCTTGCCCAGCAGCCCGGCGATGATCGAGCCGAGCAGCGGCGCCAGCGGCACGACGAGATAGAGCGTCTGCATGTCCATCCGCATCAGCCTTTCAGTTGGTCGAGGTCATCGACGTCGATCGAGCCGACGTTGCGGAACAGCACCACCAGGATCGCCAGCCCGATCGCCGACTCGGCTGCGGCGACGGTCAGGATGAAGAAC
>DASVPF010000024.1:0-11893 GCA_036382965.1 Thiobacillus sp. | reverse complement strand
CGTGCGCTACGTCATTATCGGCACCGCTGCGGTGAAAAACCCCGGCTTTCTGCACGAAGCCTGCGATGCCTTCCCCGGCCATGTGATGGTCGGGCTCGACGCCCGTGACGGCAAGGTCGCGGTCGAAGGCTGGTCCAAGCTTACCGGTCACGACGTGATCGATCTGGCCAGGCGCTTCGAGGGCTACGGCGTCGAAGCCGTCATCTATACCGACATCGGCCGCGACGGCATGCTGACCGGCGTCAACATCGAGGCCACCCAACGACTGGCCCAGGCGCTCTCCATTCCGGTCATCGCCAGCGGCGGCGTCACCAATCTCGACGACGTCAAGGCGCTGTCCACCGTCGCCAAGGACGGCATCATCGGGGCGATCACCGGCCGCGCGATCTACCAGGGCACGCTGGATTTTTCCGAGGCGCAGAAGCTTGCCGACGAACTGGCGGGCGGCGTGTTCGGCGTTTGATGGTGAACATCCCCAGAAATCGTAGCGAGCGGGCGTCAGCTGGGCGCGTCCGGAGCGCAGGAACCGGAATGTACATAGAAGTACATGAGGATTCCGAGCACCGGACGCGCCCGGATCACGCACGCGCAGTAGATTTATGGGGGTGTTCATGCTAGCGAAACGCATCATTCCCTGTCTGGACGTGACCAATGGCCGCGTGGTCAAGGGCGTAAATTTCGTCGAACTGAAAGACGCCGGCGACCCGGTTGAAATCGCACGCCGCTATAACGAGGCGGGCGCCGATGAACTGACGTTTCTCGATATCACGGCAAGCTCGGACAACCGCGACCTGATCCTGCACATCATCGAGGCCGTTGCGTCGGAAGTGTTCATTCCGCTGACGGTCGGCGGCGGCGTGCGCGCGGTGGGCGACGTGCAGCGCCTGCTCAACGCCGGCGCCGACAAGGTCAGCGTCAATACCTCGGCGGTCACCAATCCGCAGCTGGTGAAGGATGCATCCGACCGCTATGGCAGCCAGTGCATCGTGGTGGCGATCGACGCCAAGCGCGTCGGCGACCACTGGGAAGTCTTCACTCATGGCGGCCGCAACGCGACCGGGCTCGATGCGATCGAATGGGCGAAAAAAATAGAAAGCCTGGGCGCAGGCGAACTGCTGCTCACTTCGATGGACCGCGACGGCACCAAAAGCGGGTTCGATCTCGAACTCACGCGCGCGATTTCCGATGCCGTCGGCATTCCCATCATTGCCAGCGGTGGCGTGGGCACCCTGCAGCATCTGGTCGACGGCGTGCGCGAAGGCCGCGCCGATGCGGTGCTGGCAGCGAGCATCTTCCACTTCGGCGAATACGGCATCGACGAAGCCAAGCGCTATATGAAGCAGCATGGTATCGAGGTGCGGCTGTGAGCGACTGGCTGGACGCCGTCAAATGGGACGCGCAAGGGTTGGTACCGGCGATCGCGCAGGATGCCGCCACCGGTGAAATCCTCATGGTGGCGTGGATGAACCGCGAAGCGCTGGAGGAAACCGCGCGCACGCTGCGTGGCGTGTACTGGTCGCGCTCGCGTAATCGTTTATGGCGCAAGGGCGAAGAATCCGGCCACGTGCAGAACGTCAGCGAAATCCGGCTGGATTGCGACAACGACGTGGTGCTGCTGAAGATCGAGCAGGTCGGCGGTATTGCCTGCCATACCGGACGCCGTTCGTGTTTTTTCCAGAAGCTCGAGAACACCCAGTGGGTGACCACTGCCTCGGTGCTGAAAAACCCAGACGAGATTTACAAATGAGCGACATCCTGGACCGCCTCGCCGCCACACTGGAGGCGCGCAAGCAGGCATCACCCGACAGTTCCTACGTCGCCAAACTGTATGCGAAAGGCACCGACGCCATCCTGAAAAAGATCGGCGAGGAGGCGACCGAGACCGTGATGGCGGCGAAGGACGACCAGCCCGAAAAGATCATCTACGAAGTCGCCGATTTGTGGTTTCATACCCTGGTGCTGCTGGCGCACAAGGGACTGAAACCGGCGGATGTGCTGAACGAACTGGCGCGCCGTGAGGGCCTGTCCGGGCTGGCTGAAAAGGCGAATCGACATGAGTGACTGCATCTTCTGCAAAATTGCAGCCGAACAATTGCCGTGCAACAAGGTCTATGAAGACGACGAGGTACTGGCATTCCACGACATCCACCCGTTCGCGCGCGTGCATTTCATGATCATCCCGAAACGGCACATCGCGTCGCTTGCCGATTGCACGCCGGAGGATGCAGAGCTGCTCGGCAAAATACTGCTGCTGGCGCCGCGCCTGGCCAAGGAACAGGGGCTTGGCGCCGGCTTCAAGACGCTGATCAACACCGGGCGGGGTGGCGGCCAGGAAGTCTTCCACATCCACGTTCACGTATTTGGCGGGGGCGACCCCGTCAAGCGCACTTAATCCAACAGGAGAAATACCATGGGTAGCTTTAGCATCTGGCATTGGCTGATCGTTCTGGTTATCGTGATGCTGATTTTCGGCACCAAGAAGCTGCGCAATATCGGCAGCGATCTGGGCGGCGCGGTCAAGGGTTTCAAGGAGGGCATGAAGGAAGATGCGCCTAAATTGGGCGAGAAAGATGAGACCGGGCACACCATCGATGTCGAAGCGAAAGACAAACACCATTCCTGAGCGGCTGCACGGTAAGGCCGGGGCAATGCGTTGCGCCCCTTTTCTGGCCTCGGACGCCTAACCATACCTCCTAATGTTTGATATCGGGTTCTCTGAACTGGTCGTCATCGGCGTAGTTGCGCTGATCGTCATCGGCCCTGAACGCCTGCCCAAGGTGGCGCGCGCGGCAGGACTTTTGTACGGCCGCATGCAGCGTTACGTCTCGACGGTCAAATCGGATATCAGCCGCGAGATCCAGTTGGATGAAATCCGTCGTGCCGGGCAAAGCTTCAAGGAATCGGTCGAGTCGACGGCATCGGGCGTCGAGCAGCAGGCCACGGTGGTAGACGACTATTTGCGCAACGAGGTAAGCGGCCTCACGCAGGCAGTGACGGCAAGCAAGGTTGAGGAGGGGCCTGCCGTGACGGCGCCAGCCCCCACCCCGCCCGAAACGGAACAAACGCTGCAGCAAAGCCTGCCGCTCGATGAGCCGGACCAGAATGCCGGGCGGACCCCGACGGCCGTGGTGGAAACTGCACGCGGCAAGAGCGCGGATAAACCCGCATGAGCGAACCCGAAGACACCTTCATCTCGCATTTGATCGAGATGCGCGATCGGCTGCTGCGTGCAGTGCTTGCGGTCGTGATCATCTTTGTCTGTCTGTTTCCGTGGGCGCAGGATATTTATGCACTCCTCGCCCGGCCCCTGCTGGCCGCGCTGCCCAAGGGCGGGCAGATGATTGCCACCGAAATTACCACCCCGTTTTTTGTGCCGATGAAGGTCACCATGATGGCGGCCTTCCTGCTGGCATCGCCGTGGGTGTTTTATCAGGCTTGGGCTTTTGTGGCGCCGGGCTTGTACCAGCATGAGAAACGCATTGGCGTGCCCCTCGTGATCGCCAGCGTCATCCTTTTTGTGCTGGGCATGGCGTTCGCCTATTTTCTGGTGTTTCCGCTCGTGTTCCATTTCATCGTCAGCGTTACGCCAACAGGTGTGGCGGTGATGACCGATATCGGCAAATATCTCGATTTCGTGCTGACCATGTTCATTGCTTTCGGCGTCACGTTCGAGGTTCCCATTGCGGTGGTGTTGCTCGTGAAGATGGGCATGGTTTCGGTCGCCAAACTGCGCGAAATCCGGCCATATATGATTGTCGGGGCGTTTGTCATCGGTGCGATTTTTACCCCGCCCGATGTCGTCTCGCAGTTTATGTTGGCGATGCCGCTGTGGCTGCTCTATGAGTTGGGGATCATCGTCGCCGCTCTGATCAGCAAACCCAGACCTGAACCCGACTCGGATTACGTGCCGATGTCCGAGTCCGATATGGACGACGAACTCGATCGCATCGAAGCGACCCAGGTTGAACCGGAACCGCGCGAGCACAAGTAATGCACTTTTTATGTGCAATAAATCATCATATGCACATATTCGGTGCTTTGAATTAGTCTCGTAGCCCGGTCTTTCATTACAAATCAATTGCTTGTCTAGTAGGAACATTGCTTGCTTAAATCAGCCGGCGTTCAATTGGGAGTCGGCATGGAAGCATTGAAATCGGGCAGTGATGTGTTGTTTGTTTTGCTGGGCGGCATCATGGTGCTGGCCATGCATGCAGGGTTTGCCTTTCTTGAACTTGGCACCGTGCGCAAAAAGAACCAGGTCAACGCCCTGGTCAAGATCCTCACCGATTTCTCGGTTTCCACCATTGCCTATTTTTTAATCGGCTACAGCGTCGCCTACGGGGTCAGCTTCTTTTCCGGTGCCGAGACGCTGTCGGCCAAAAATGGCTATGACCTAGTCAAATTCTTTTTCCTGCTGACCTTCGCAGCGGCCATTCCGGCCATCGTGTCGGGCGGCATCGCCGAACGCGCGCGCTTCAACCCGCAACTGGCGGCCACATTCGTGCTGGTGGGGCTGGTCTATCCCTTTTATGAAGGCATCGTCTGGAACAACAATTACGGTATACAGGACTGGCTGGCGGCCAGCGCGGGCGCCAAATTTCATGATTTCGCCGGATCGGTGGTGGTGCATGCCGTGGGCGGCTGGATCGCCTTGCCCGCAGTGCTACTGCTGGGCGCGCGGCGCGGACGCTACGCCAAGGACGGCATGATCTCGGCGCACCCGCCGTCCAATATTCCGTTTCTGGCGCTCGGTGCGTGGATCCTGACGGTGGGCTGGTTCGGTTTCAACGTGATGTCGGCGCAGCTAATTGAGGCGGTTTCGGGCTTGGTGGCGGTGAACTCGTTGATGGCGATGGTGGGCGGCACGCTGGCGGCGCTGGTGGTCGGCCGCAACGATCCGGGCTTCATCCATAACGGACCACTGGCCGGCCTGGTGGCGGTGTGTGCCGGCTCGGACCTGATGCATCCGCTCGGCGCGTTGCTTACCGGTGCGATTGCCGGTGTTCTGTTCGTGTGGATGTTCATGGTGACGCAGAACAAGTGGAAGATCGACGACGTGCTCGGCGTGTGGCCGCTGCACGGACTGTGCGGCGCGTGGGGCGGAATTGCCACCGGCATTTTTGGAACCAAGGCGCTGGGCGGCATCGGCGGGGTCAGCCTGGCGGCGCAGGTAATCGGCACGCTGGGTGGCATCGCCGTGGCGGTACTCGGCAGCCTGGTGGTCTACGGCACGCTGAAGCGGGTTATAGGTCTGCGGCTGGATGCGGAAGCGGAATTCAACGGTGCCGACATCAGTATCCACAAAGTGTCGGCAACCGCCGAACGCGAGACCAACTGGTAGCTAGTTTTTCCGATTTTTCTGCAATTGTTGCAGATATCTGCGGCGCTCGATGCGCAATTGCTCGAGTTGGCGATCGATTTGCACCACGTCGGGATGTCGCGAGGTGTATTGCAGCAATAGCTCGGTGCGCTTGATCCGCAGTTCAACGCGTTTTTTGTCCAGGCCGGCAAGGTAGGCGTCCGGCGCGCCGGGCGACCCCGGACGATCGGCCGCTTGTTCGGGCGCGGGCGACCTGCCGGATGTCGCCTCCCTTGTCTCTTCCATTATCAGTCTCGAATCAGCGCCCTGCCTGGCAGCGGCGCCTGGCTGTGCGGCCGTGACGGTCGTTTTCCGGGACATGTCGAGAAAATGCTCGATGACGATAATGCCCACGCCGAGCAGCAGAAATATGCCGACAGGCATGCCAAATGCCACGACGCGCAGCATTCGCGGTATCCGATTTGACGGGGGAGCTGCTGGCGTCGGTGGCGTGGCCGAGGCCAAGGCCTGGAAGGCGTCGACCAGGGTGCGGGCATTCGGCCGGGAATGCGGGTTTTTGTTCAACATATGCGTCAGCAAGCTGGCCAGGCCGGCAGGCAACTGAGGGCGTAGCGTCATCGCAGGCACCGGCACTTCGTTGATCACGCGATACACGATCGCCGGCAGGCTGTCGCCGTCGAAGGCGTAACGGCCGGTGAGCATTTCGTACAGCATTGCGCCCAGCGAAAAAATATCTGACCGCCCATCGATCTCGCACCCCTTCGCTTGTTCGGGCGACATGTAGCGTGGCGAACCGAGCATCTGCCCGGCCTGGGTATGGTCGCTGTTGATGAGATGGGCGATGCCGAAATCGGTCAGCTTGATGCGGCCGCGCTGGCCGGTGACGACGACGTTGGCGGGTTTGATATCGCGGTGGATGACTCCGTGCTCATGAGCAAATGCAAGTGCCTCGGCCATTTGCGTGACGGTCTCGAGAACGAGATCGAGTGGCATCGGGCCTTTGTTCATGACGTCGCGCAGCGTCGCGCCGGAAAGATATTCCATGGCGATGTAGGCGAGTCCATCGGCTTCGCCCACGTCATAGATGGTTACGATATTGGGATGTGACAGCCGTCCCGCGCTCTGCGCCTCGCGCAGAAAACGCGACTCTGCGTCGGCGCCTTCCTGCTGCAATTGCGCAATGGATACGGTCTTGATGGCAACCGTCCGCTCGATCAGCGGATCGCGCGCCCGGTAAACCGTACCCATTGCGCCTTGGCCCACTTCGTCGAGTATTTCGTAACGGCCGATTTTCATGACGGGATGAGCGTCAGGTCTGGCATTCCACAATCTGGCCACGCACCGTGCGGCTGTCCGTGCCCATCAGGTACAAATACCACGACATCAAGTCGTCGGCGCTCGGCAGGGTTTCGGGTGCAAGCCCGGGGTGGGTGCGCGAGCGCAGCGTGGTGGCCACCTGACCGGGAATCAGCGTGTTGATGCGCAGGCTTGCGTCCGCGCCGAGTTCGTCGGCCCAGATGCGGGTGAGCGTTTCCAGGCCCGACTTTGCCACGGCATAGCCACCCCAGTACGCAGCGGGTTGATGGCCGTGGCTTTCGCCGGTGAATACCACCGACGCATCCGGCGACTGCTGGAGCAGCGGCAGGCAGGCACGGGTGAGCGCAAACGGCGCAATCAGATTGACCCGCATCAGACTCTGCCATTGCTCCAGGGTTTGCAGGTGAAGCGGTGTCAGGCTGTAAAACTGGTGGGCACTGTGCAGCAGTCCGTCGAGCCGCTTCAGATGGTGTGCGAGGGTGCCGACAAGCGTGTCCAGGCTGCGGTCGTCAGCCACGGCCAGATCGTAGGGAAACATGGCGGGTTCGGGTCCGCCGGCAGCGACGATTTCGTCGTATACCGCTTCGAGCCTGGCTTCATCGCGTGCCAGCAGGGCGACGGTGGCGCCGTGGCGCGCAAACGCCAGACTGGCGGCGCGGCCGAGGCCCGCATTGGCCCCGGTGACGAGAATGACGCGACCTGCGAGCAGGTCCGGTCGGGGGAGGTAGTCTTTCATAGCTGTTCGAGTAGAGTGCGGGCCGATTGTACTCCGCTCTGCGTTGCGCTTTCGAGCGTGGCGGGGTAAGGCCCGGCAGTGTAATCGCCCGCCAGAAAAATGCGCGGATGCGCGGTGTGGACAGCGGGGCGTTCCATGTCGGGCACGCAGCTGTAGGTTGCCTGCTTTTCGACGATGCATTTGCGCCAGCGCGATTCGCCGGGGCGAGCAATCCGCCGCAACTGGGCTTCGGCCCGATCCAGCCAGTCTGGCGGCAGATTCGCCGCGGCGCTCGCGACAAACGCGAGCAAGCCCGACTGGCCGTGGCTTTGGCCGCGGTCGAACACGAATTGCGCGGGGCCGTCTGCCAGGGAGAAGAGCGGCCTGGCCAGTCGAAACGCGGGGTCGTATTGCACGTAAGCGGTGGCGATCGGCTGGTAGGCATAACGTGCCACCATCTGTTGGAGCGGTTCGAGCGCGGGTACCTGTACCGCCAGGGCGGGCAGGTGCTGTGGCGCGACGGCGAGGATGGCGTGGCTGAATGCGATTTTCTCGTCGCGCGTGCCGAGCGTGACGGAATCGGCTGCGGCGTAGAGTGTGGCCACCCGGCAGGCCAGACGCAGCGTGCCGCCGAGCTCGGTCAGGCGCGCGGCAGCAGGGGCGGGAAACAATGCAGTCAGATCGCGGCGCGGGAGCAGCAGGTCGCTGTGATCGGCGCGCCCGCCGAAGGCGGCGCGGATCACGTCACGAAATGCGCGTGCGCTGGCCAACTCCGGGGGCGTGTTGAGCGCGGACACGCACAGCGGATGCCACAGCAGTGTGCGCAGTCTGTCTGGCTGGCTGCGGGTGAGTTGGCTGACACTGCCGTCGGCCGATTCACCTGCACCGTGAATCAACGCATGCGCCCAGCGTGCGGCGGCGAGTTTCTCGCCCCAGCCGAGTCCCTGTGCACCGAGCAGTCCCGCCAGCAAATGCAGCGGCGCTGGCAGGCGCGGGCAAGTGAGGCTGAAATGCGGCGGCTGTCCGATCGTGAGCGGCAGGCGCCACAACCCATCCTGCGCTGCGGGGTGCAGGTGAGCGATCAGTTGCAGGGTCTGTTCATACGCGCCAAGCAGGATGTGCTGGCCGTTGTCGAGCGATTGCCCGTCGAGTTCGACCGCGCGCGCGCGCCCGCCCAGCGTGCGGCTGGCCTCGAACAACGTGACGGCGATCCCCGCTTCGGCCAGCGTCAGCGCAGCGGCGCAGCCGGCCCAGCCGCCGCCGACCACGGCGACACTGGGCTTATCCAAAACAGCCGTCATGCAAGCAGCCAGCTTTTGCTGGCAAGCCACAGTTTGCGTAGCGGCGTAAGCGAGACCCGCGCGCGCAATACAGGAAAACCTGCGCGCCGGATTTCGTCCAGCAGCGTACGGTAAATCGAGGCCATCGCCAGCCCTGGGCGTTGCGCGCGACGCGCACGGGCGGGCAGAGTGGCGAGCGCACCTTCATAATGAGATATCGCGCGTTCGTACTGGAACTGCATCAGCGCCTGAAATGCGGGCGTATCGCGGCCATTCAGCAGATCGGCTTCGGCGACGCCGAAACGCACCAGCTCGTCCTGCGGCAGATAGATGCGCCCGCGCCGCGCGTCTTCGCCGACATCGCGAATGATGTTGGTGAGCTGGAATGCAAGTCCCAGTTCGTGCGCATAGCGGCGGATGCCGCGGTCGTGTTCGCTGCGCGCACCGTCGAATATCGATGCCGCGATTTCGCCGACCACGCCGGCGACGCGATAGCAATACAGATTGAGCGACTTGAAATCGGGATAGCGCGTGTGGTCCAGGTCCATCGCCATGCCGTCGACGATTTCGAGCAGCAGCGCGGGCGGGATGGCGCGTCCTTGCGGGGTGTCGAAGAGCGCGCGGGTCACCGGATGCCCCGGTTCACTGTCGGCCAGGCGGCCGATTTCAGCACGCCACCACGCCAGCTTGGCTGCGGCCACCTGAGGCTCATGGCATTCGTCCACCACATCGTCGAGCTCGCGGCACAGCGCATAGAACGCGGTGATTGCGCGCCGTGTGTCCGGCGGCAGGAAGACGAAGCTGTAATAGAAACTGGAACCGCTCGCGGCGGCGCGTTCCTGGCAATACCGATGCGCGTCCATGTTTTAGAAGAGCCCACGTCCGAGCATGACGATCCAGTCCTTTTGGGTCAGCACCGGCCGGTTGTGGAACACGCAGCCGGGGTCGGCGTGCAGCTTGCGCAGGATGGTCTCGCCGCCGAGCAGGGTCACGCGCAGCTCCAGCCCGATGCGTCCCTTGAGCTTGCGGCCGAGTGGTGCGCCGGCCTGCAACAGTTTACGCGCACGTTCGATCTGCTTGTGCATCATCATGTGCCACAGGCCGCGCGCGTCGCCCTGGGCAATCTGCGTTTCGCTGACGTGGTATGCCGCCAGTTCGTCCTGCGGCAGATAGATGCGGTCTTTCCGGTAGTCGATCACAATGTCCTGTAAAAAGTTGATCAACTGCAGGCTGCTGCAGATGGCGTCGGAATAGGCCAGGTGACGCGGGTCGTAGTCGCCATACAGGTGCAGCATCAGGCGTCCCACCGGGTTGGCCGAGCGGCGGCAATAATCCATGACTTCGCCGAAATTGGCATAGCGCTTCTTTTCAACGTCCTGCGCAAAGGCCGAGAGCAGGTCGCGAAACGGGGCGAGCGGGATGGCGTGATCTTGGATCGCGATAGCCAGCGGGCTGAACACCGGATCGGTCGGCATGTCGCCGCATTCGATGCGATCCAGCTCATGGTGGTAGGCCGCCAAGTGTTCCAGTCGCGTGGCTGCGGGCGCATCGCCTTCGTCGGCAATATCATCCGCGCTGCGGGCAAATCGATAAATGGCTTCGACTGGCCGGCGCAGCCGTTTCGGCAGCAACCAGGACGCAACGGGGAAGTTTTCGTAGTGATCGACCGGCACCGGCAACAAAAAACGGAATGGGAATAAAGACTTAGGCGGGATGCCGAGTGGGCTTGGGTGACAGCATCGCTTTGATTATATTACACTTATCGGTCGGTAGTTTTGCGGCCACGCCGCGAGAGTGGCGGAATTGGTAGACGCACTGGATTTAGGTTCCAGCGCCGCAAGGCGTGGGGGTTCGAGTCCCCCCTTTCGCACCATCGGTTTTTTTGCCCTTCACCCAACATTTCAATTCAGCCAGGAAGTATTTGATGCAAGCAAATCTTGAAGTTCTCGAAGGACTGGTTCGGCGTCTGGATATCAGCGTGCCCATGGACCAGCTGGAAACCGAAGTGCAAAGCCGCCTCAAGCGCCTGGCACGTAACGTCAAGATGGATGGTTTCCGTCCCGGCAAGGCGCCATTGAGTGCGGTGGCGCGCCAGCATGGTCCCGGCGTGCGCCAGGAAGTGCTGGGCGAAACCCTGCAGACCCGCTTTGGCGAAGCCGTGCAGGCGCACCAACTGAAGATAGCGGGCTATCCGCACTTTGAGCCGAAGGCCGGGCAGACGACGGCTGCGGAAATGACGTTCAGCGCCAGTTTTGAGGTCTATCCTGAAGTCAAGATCGACGATCTGAAAAGTGGCAAGGTCAGTCATCCCGTCGTGACCCTGGGCGAGGCCGATGTGGCGAAGACGCTGGAAGTGCTGCAAAAGCAGCGCCGCACTTTCGCATCCGCCGATCGCGCCGCAGCGGAAGGCGACCTGGTCAAGTTCGATTATCAGGGCACGGTCGATGGTGCCGCATTCGAAGGCGGCCAGGGTGAAGACTTCGCCGCGGTAATCGGCGAAGGCCGCTTGCTGAAGGACTTCGAACAGAACCTGATCGGGCTCAAGACAGGCGACAAGAAGGGATTCGATCTGACCTTCCCGGCTGACTACGCCGCCAAGGAACTCGCCGGCAAGGCTGCGCATTTCGAGGTGCAGGTCAAGGAGGTGCAGGCGCCTGTGCTGCCATCGGTGGATGCGGAATTCGCCAGGGCGCTGGGTGTCGAGGACGGCGACATCGAGAAGCTCAAGGCCGAAGTGAAGTCCAACCTGGAGCGCGAAGTCAAACGTCGTGTGCAAACGAAGCTGAAAGAGCAGGCGATGGAGCTGCTGCTGCAGAAGAGCACGCTGGATCTGCCGCAGAGCCTGGTGGCGATGGAAACCGATCGTCTGATGAAAATGACGGAAGCGGATATGCAGCAGCGAGGGGTTCAGACCATGAAGCTTTCTGCCGATATGTTTACTGGACAGGCCGAGCGCCGGGTGCGCCTCGGATTGATCCTGGCCGAGATCGTGCAGGCGCACAAATTGGTGGCGCAGCCCGAGCAGATCCGCAACCTGATCCAGGAACAGGCACAGAGCTACGAGGAGCCGGAACAGGTGGTGCAGTGGTACTACCAGAGCCCGGAACGGATGCAGGAGATCGAGTCCCTGGCGCTGGAAGAGAATGTGGTAGCATGGGTCGCAGGTCAGGCCCAAGTGGAAGACGTAACGACCTCCTTTGAAGAATTGATGGGACGTGCCTGATGCGCATTGATTTTGAACGTGGTATTTCTAATTCGCAG
>DASVPF010000023.1:0-5289 GCA_036382965.1 Thiobacillus sp. | reverse complement strand
ATCGTGATGATCGCCCATCTGTCCGGCATGAAGCTGGCGCTCGGCATCGATCACTACATCTACGGCTGGGTGTTTTTTGGCCTGGTCATGATGCTGCTGTTCTGGATCGGCAGCTTCTGGCGCGAAGACGACCAGCCCGAGACGAACGTCCCCCGGCCGCGTGCGTCCGTGACAGGCGGCGCGGCACGCCCGCTGTTGCCGGTGGCACTGGCTGCGCTGGCGATCGCAGGCCTGTGGCCGGCGTATGCCGGCTGGCTCGTCACGCGCCCGCTGCCGGCCATGCCCGCATTGCAGGTCGAGACGCTGGGCGGCTGGCAGCCCGGCGCGGCCTTCACCACCTGGGTGCCGCACTGGATCGGCGCCGACCGCCAGTTGCGCCGGTCGTATACGCAAGGCGGCGACCAGGTGCTGCTGGAACTGAATTACTACGTCACCCAGCGGCAGGATGCCGAGCTCATCAACTCGCAGAATTACATGATCAAGCAGAAAACCCCGGCCTGGTCCAACGTCGGCGAAACGCTTGCCACGGTGCGGATCGGCGGTGAGTCGCGCCAGGTGCGGCAGGCCAGGATGCGCGGCAGCAACGGTCAGCGCCTGCTGGTGTGGCAGTGGAACCTGATCAACCAGCATCCCGTCGTCAACGACCAGGTCGCCAAGCTGATCCTGGCGCTCGACCGGGTACGGCTGAAGCGCGACGACGGCCTATCGGTGCTGATCGCCACGCCGTACGAGGAGCCCGACCTCAAGGCGGCAAGCGCCACGCTGGCGCGCTTTGCCGCCGCCATGGGGCCCGCGATCGGGCGCACGCTCGATCGGGTCGACGGGCCGTGACCCGGCACATCGTGCATATCGTCCACCGCTTCGACACCGGTGGCATGGAAAACGGCATGGTGAACCTGTTCAACGCCCTGCCGCCGCAACGCTACCGGCACACCGTGGTGGCGCTGACCGAGCACAGCGATTTCCGCCAGCGCATTACCGCGCAGCCGGTCGAATTCCATGCGCTGCATCGGGCGCCGGGACATGGCCTCGGCTGGGCGGTGCGGCTATGGAAGCTGCTGCGACGCCTCAAGCCCGATCTGGTCCACACCCGTAACCTGGCGGCGCTGGAAGCGCAGTTCGTCGCCGCCGCCGCCGGCATTCGCGCCACGGTGCATGGCGAACACGGGCGCGACGTGTTCGACCTCTATGGCCGCAACTGGAAATACAACCTGCTGCGCCATGCCGCGCGGCCCTGGGTGTCGAACTACATTGCCGTGAGCCAGGATCTCGAGACCTGGTTGCGCCAGACCATTCGCGTGCCGCCGCACAAGCTGCATCAGATCTACAACGGCGTCGACAGCGTGAAATTCCGCCCGCGCGCGGGTGCGCGGCCGGCGTTCGCCCATCCCGAGAGCATCGTGTTCGGCTCGGTGGGGCGCATGGTCGCGGTCAAGGATTACCCCCTGCTCGCGCGCGCCTTCATCCAGTTGATCCGTCAGCAGCCCGAGCGCGCCGAGCGCGCGCGCCTGGTCATCGTCGGCGAGGGTCCGGCGCGGGCGACTTGCCAGACCCTGCTGCAGCAGGCCGGCTTGGCGCATCTGGCCTGGCTGCCGGGCGAGCGCCACGACATTGCGGACATCATGCAGGCATTCGACGTCTTCGTCCTCGCCTCCAGAAACGAGGGCATCTCCAATACCGTGCTGGAAGCGCAGGCAAGCGGGCTGCCGGTGATCGCCACCGCGGTGGGCGGCACTATCGAACTGGTGGCGGACGGCGTCAACGGTACACTGGTGCCTGCGGGCGACGTGAATGGCATGGCACAGGCCTTGCTCGGCTATCTGGATACGCCGGCGCGCATCGCCGAACAGGGGGCGAACGCGCGGCGGCATGCCGAGCAGCGCTTCAGCATTCCGGCGATGGCCGAGGCCTATGCCGCGGTCTACGAGAAAACGCTGGGCCACCGGCGCTGAAGCGCCGTCGGACGGCCCGAAAACTCGACAGGAACAGGGACTGGTTAACCTCTATGTGCGGCATTACCGGCATCTTCGATCCCACAGGCGCGAACGAAATTTCGCGCGAACTGCTGCATCGCATGAACGAAACCCAGTTCCATCGCGGCCCCGACGAAGGCGGCCTGCATCTGGAACCCGGCGTGGGGCTGGGACACCGGCGTTTGTCCATCATCGACCTGTCGACCGGCCAGCAACCGCTGTTCAACGAAGACGGCTCGGTCGTCGTCGTCTTCAACGGCGAAATCTACAACTTCCAGGAACTGGTGCCCGAGCTCGAGGCGCTCGGCCATACCTTCCGCACCCATTCCGACACCGAAGTCATCGTGCACGCCTGGGAAGCCTGGGGCGAGGCCTGCGTGGCGCGCTTTCGCGGCATGTTCGCGTTCGCGCTGTGGGACCGCACGCAGGGCACGCTGTTCGTGGTGCGCGACCGCTTCGGCGTCAAGCCGCTGTATTACGCCTTCCTCGACACCGGCGAATTCATTTTCGGCTCGGAACTGAAGTCGCTGATGGCGCACCCCTCCCTGGCGCGCGATATCGATCCGCTGGCGGTCGAGGAATATTTCGCCTACGGCTACGTGCCCGAGCCGCGCACCATTTTCAAGCGCGCCTGCAAACTGCCGCCGGGTTTCACGCTCACCCTCAGGCGCGGCGAAATGCGCGCGCTGCCGAAGCAGTATTGGGACATGCCGTTTACGCCGGTGCCGGTGAAAGACGAAACCAGTGCGACGAACGAACTGGTCGAGCGCATGAAGGAATCGGTCCGCCTGCGCATGATCGCCGATGTACCGCTCGGTGCCTTTCTGTCGGGCGGCGTCGACTCCAGCGCGGTGGTGGCGATGATGGCCACGCAGTCCGCGACGCCGGTCAATACCTGCTCGATCGGCTTCGACGACCCGGCGTACAACGAAGTCGAATTCGCGCAGCAGGTCGCCGACCGCTATCGCACCCATCATCACGTCGAGACCGTCGCCTCCAACGATTTCAGCCTGGTCGGAAAGCTTGCCCAGGTGTACGACGAGCCGTACGCCGATTCGTCCGCGCTGCCGACCTACCGGGTATGCGAACTGGCGCGCAAGCACGTGAAGGTCGCGCTGTCAGGCGACGGCGGCGACGAGCATTTTGCCGGCTACCGGCGCTATCGCTGGTTCCGCTACGAAGAGCGGATGCGCGCAGTGATGCCGCTCGCGCTGCGCCGCCCGCTGTTCGGCGCGATCGGCAAGCTGTATCCGAAGGCCGACTGGGCACCGAAGGTGTTCCGCGCCAAAACCACCTTCGAGGCGCTGGCACGCGACACCGTCGAGGGGTATTTTCACGGCGTCTCGCTGCTGTCCGATGCGCAACGCAACCTGCTATTCTCGCCGGCCTTCAAGCGCGAACTGCAGGGCTATCGGGCGGTGGACGTGCTGCGCCGTTATGCGGCGGTGGCGCCCACCGACGATGCGCTGTCGCTGGTGCAGTATCTCGACATGAAAACCTATCTGGTCGGCGATATCCTCACCAAGGTCGATCGCGCCAGCATGGCGCACGCGCTCGAAGTGCGCGAACCCTTGCTCGATCATGAGCTGATGAGCTGGGTGTCGGGGCTGCCCACCGATCTCAAGCTGCGCGGCACCGAGGGCAAGTATCTGCTGAAAAAATCGATGGAACCCTATCTGCCGCACGACGTCCTGTATCGCAAGAAAATGGGTTTCTCGGTGCCCCTGGCGGCCTGGTTCCGCGGCCCACTCGCGGCCACCATACGCGGCGTGGTGCTGGGCGAGCGGCTGGCATCCACCGGCCTATTCAACCGCGATTTCCTGCACGATGTGGTCGAGGCGCATCAGTCCGGCCGCCGCGATTATTCGGTGATCCTGTGGACGGTCCTGATGTTCGATGCGTTTCTGGCACAGGTGCTCGGCATGGATGAGACGGAGCGCGCAGCGGCATGAAGATTCTGCACGTGTTCGACCACACCCTGCCGCTGCATTCCGGCTACACCTTCCGCAGCGCGGCGATCCTGCGCAACCAGCGCAAGCTCGGCTGGGCAACCTTCCACCTGTCCGGCCCCAAGCAGCTGAACTGCAATGTGCCGGAGGAAGACGCGGA
Source organism: Thiobacillus sp. (assembly GCA_036382965.1). Classification (GTDB taxonomy): domain Bacteria; phylum Pseudomonadota; class Gammaproteobacteria; order Burkholderiales; family Thiobacillaceae; genus Thiobacillus. The sequence continues at coordinate 1,207 of DASVPF010000023.1, read as the reverse complement.
CGGCCTGCACTTCTATCGCACGCCGCAGCCGACCGGTCTGCTGGCCCGGCTGCCCGGCGGCCATCCCTTCGCGGTGATGGATGCGATCGAGCGGCGCCTGTACGAACTGGCGCGCGAACTGCGGCCCGACGTGCTCCATGCGCATTCGCCGGTGCTCGACGCGATCCCGGCCATTCACGTCGGCCGCAAGCTGGGCATTCCGGTGGTCTACGAAATCCGCGCCTTCTGGGAAGACGCCGCGGTCGACCATGGCACCACGCGCGAAAACAGCCTGCGCTACAAGCTCACGCGGGCGCTGGAAACCTGGGCGGTGAAGCGCGCCGACGCGGTGACCGTCATTTGCGAAGGACTGCGCAGCGATCTCGTTGCGCGCGGCATCCCGCCGGGCAAGATCACCGTCATTCCCAACGCGGTCGACGTCGACAAGTTCGCCGTCGGCGGCAAACCCGATGCCGGACTGAAGATGAAGCTCGGCCTCGGCGCGAGCCGCGTGCTGGGCTTCATCGGTTCGTTCTACGCCTACGAAGGGCTCGACCTGCTGATCGCCGCGCTGCCTGTGATTGCGAAACAGATGCCCGACGTGAAAGTGCTGCTGGTCGGCGGCGGGCCGCAGGATATCGCGCTGAAGCAGCAGGTGATGGCGCTCGATCTGAAAGACCGCGTGGTGTTCACCGGGCGCGTGCCGCACGACGAGGTGAACCGCTATTACGACCTGATCGACGTGCTGGTGTATGCACGCCATCCGATGCGGCTGACCGAACTGGTTACGCCCCTGAAGCCGCTGGAAGCGATGGCGCAGGGACGGCTGATGGTGGCGTCCGACGTCGGCGGCCACAAGGAACTGATCCGCGACGGCAAGACCGGCGTGCTGTTCCGCGCGGGCAGCGCCGGGGACCTCGCCAGCAAGGTGGTGGCGTTGCTGAAGTACGAGCCGGGCTGGGACAGCATGAAGAAGAACGGCCGCGAGTTCGTCGAAGCCGAACGCAACTGGGCGGCCAGTGTGGCGCGCTATCGCGGCGTCTATGACGGGCTGATCAAACCACGCATGGAGGCGGCGCTTGGCTGAGGGTCGCGTTGCCGCAGCCGGCAGTATCGATCTGGTCGTGTTCAGTGCGCTGTTTCCCAGCGCGGTGCGTCCCGGCGCGGGATCGTTCATCCGCGAACGCATGTTCCGCGTCGCGCGCGCGCGGCCGCTTGCGGTCGTTGC
>DASVPF010000022.1:0-8022 GCA_036382965.1 Thiobacillus sp. | reverse complement strand
GCTCGCCGTCCATCTCGGCGATCTCGATGATGGAGATGTCGAAAGTGCCGCCGCCGAGGTCGTATACCGCGATCTTGCGGTCGCCCTCCTTCTTGTCCATGCCGAAGGCGAGCGCGGCCGCGGTCGGCTCGTTGATGATGCGCTTGACTTCGAGACCGGCGATGCGGCCGGCGTCCTTGGTCGCCTGGCGCTGGCTGTCGTTGAAGTAGGCCGGCACGGTGATGACGGCTTCGGTCACTTCTTCACCGAGATAATCCTCGGCGGTTTTTTTCATTTTGCGCAGGGTCTCGGCCGATACCTGCTGCGCGGCCATTTTCTTGTCGCGTACTTCGACCCAGGCATCGCCGTTGTCGGCCTTGACGATCTTGTAGGGCATCAGGCCGATGTCCTTCTGCACTTCCTTCTCTTCGAAGCGGCGGCCGATCAGGCGCTTGACCGCGTACAGGGTGTTTTTCGGGTTGGTGACCGCCTGGCGCTTGGCCGGCGCGCCGACCAGGATCTCGCCGTCTTCGGTGTAGGCCACGACGGACGGCGTGGTGCGCGCGCCCTCGGCGTTTTCGATCACCTTCGGGGTGCCGTTTTCCATCACCGCCACGCAGGAGTTGGTGGTACCCAGGTCAATGCCAATAATGCGTCCCATGATGCGTTCCTTCCAAAAGAGATTGAATTGATTCGAATGTGGGGGAGGTCGGGCCTAATTCAAGGCGCGGCGTTCAAGCGTCCTTGCCCTTGGCCACCATCACCAGCGCCGGGCGCAGGGTGCGTTCGTGCAGGCGGTAGCCTTTTTGCAGCACCGTCACCACCGTGTTGGCCGGCTGGTCGGATTCGATCACCTGGATGGCCTGGTGCTGGTGCGGGTCGAATTTCTCGCCCATCGGATCGATGTCGGCGAGCTTGAACTTGCCGAAGGCGGCCACCAGCTGCTTCAGGGTCAGTTCGACGCCGTCCCTGAGGTTGTCCACGCTCGGCGACTCGACCGCCAGCGCGGCTTCCAGACTGTCTTTCACCGCGATCAGCTCGCTGGCGAAGTTTTTCACCGCGAATTTTCGTGCCTTGTCCACGTCTTCCGCCGCGCGGCGGCGCATGTTTTCGGTTTCCGCCTTGGCGCGCAGCCAGGCGTCGTGATGCTCGGCCGCCTGGAGCTCGGCCGCTTTCAGCAGTTCTTCCAGGCTGGGCATGGTTTCTTTCTCGATATGGGGTTCGGCCGGGTTGGTGTCGGTTTTGCTTTCGTCCTGCATAGGGGCTCCCAATTGGTTCTCGCGGGGAAATGGGGACGAAAGACGGGGTTTCAAGAGATGCGGGTCACTTTTCGTGCAATTGAGGAACTGGCCCGGAAAATTGACAGGAACGTCATAGGTGCTAGCGTGAACCTATCGATCCGGTTTTCCGGCACTTGGCGCAGGAACTGGCCCGCCAGGCAAGCGGCGCGCCGCAACATCCTCGAAACGCAGCCACCCTCCCGGGGGATGCTGGCTGGCATTGGAGGTCATGATGTTCACTGACAATCCGTTCGTCCCGGTGACAGATTTTCTGCCCCCGCGCTTCATGCAGGTCTATATCGTTCTCATGGTTCTGGCGGTTGTCGCGGGAACGGCGTTCGACCTGTATCACAAGCGCAGTGCGCAGTTCTTCATGCAGCAGCGGAAGCAGTCGCGGGCGGCCGCAACCCGCAAGCTCGGCGGGGCCGACATGGCATCCATCGCGGTCCGCACCCTCGCGCACGATGTGGCGAGCTTTGGCGAATTCTGCAACCGGAGCAGACGGATTTCCCATGTCCTGATGTTCTACGGATTCGTGCTGTATCTCGTCGCCACCGCCGTGATGGTCTTCGTCTATCCGGCGGATCCGCAACCGCCGGTCGCCCTGCCGGCCCTGTGGAACGTCGGCGCCCTCATGCTGCTCGTCGGCGGCTACTGGTTTTTCTTCTTTCTCAGGGTCAACGTCGTGCATGACGGCCAGCCACCCTGGCGTCTGGTACGTGCCGACCTCTTCATTGTCTTGCTGCTTGCGAGCGTGACGTGTGCACTTCTGTTCGAGGTCGTGGCGATGGCGCAGAACATGACGGCGACCCGGCTGTTTTTCGGCATCTACCTGTTCTTCACGACGCTGCTGTTCGTTTCCATCCCCTGGTCCAAGTTCGCCCACATGTTCTACAAGCCGGCGATGGCGTTCGAACGGCGGGTGCAGCAGGAAGACGGTTCCTCCGACCTTCCGGCGGCGGCGCGCCGCCACCAGACCTGAGGAATCGCCATGCCGACCTTCGTCTACATGGGGCGGTGCGACGGCTGTGGCGAGTGCGTGAACATCTGTCCGTCGGACATCATGCACATCGATCCGGTGTACCGGCGGGCGTTCAACGTCGAGCCCAATTTCTGCTGGGAATGCTATTCGTGCGTGAAGGCGTGTCCGCAGCACGCCATCGACGTCCGCGGCTATGCGGACTTCAATCCGCTCGGGCACAGCGTGCGGGTGCATCGCGACACAACACTCCAGACCGTCTCCTGGAAGATCCGCTACCGCGACGGCCGCCTGAAGGAATTCCAGTTTCCGATCCGCACCACGCTGTGGGGCTCGATCCGGGCGCCCTCCGACTACACGCCGCCGGACCTGGGCACGCTTGACTCGCCGCTGCTGGCGCACGAACCGGAGGCGCTCAAGGTCGATCTCCTGCCGAGTCTGCCGGGAACCGAAACCGGGGCGGCGTCATGAGCCTGCGATCCTCGCGCAAGATCAAGTTCGTCGACGCCGACATCCTGGTCATCGGCGGCGGCTTCGGCGGCTGCGGCGCCGCGTACGAATCGCGCTACTGGGGGCGCGACCTGAAGATCGTCGTCGCCGAAAAGGCCCACATCGACCGCAGCGGCGCCGTCGCGCATGGGCTGTCGGCGATCAACTGCTACATGGGCATGCAGTGGAATGAAAACCAGCCGGAAGATTTCGTGCGCTACGCGCGCGGCGACCTGATGGGGCTGGTGCGCGAGGATCTGATCTTCGACATCGCCCGCCACGTCGACGCCACGGTGCACAAGTTCGAGGAATGGGGCCTGCCGATCATGAAAAACCCGGAGACCGGCCGCTATCTGCGGGAAGGCAAATGGCAGATCATGATCCACGGCGAGAGCTACAAACCCATCGTCGCCGAGGCCGCGAAAAAGTCGGCCGAAGTCTACAACCGCATCATGGTGACGCATCTCCTGATGGATGCGACGCGTCCCAACCGGGTCGCCGGCGCGGTCGGCTTCAGCGTCCGCGACGGCAGCTTCTACGTGTTCCGGGCGAAAGCCGTGATCAACGCTGCCGGCGGCGCGTCGCACGTTTTCCGGCCGCGCTCGGTGGGCGAGGGCATGGGCCGCACCTGGTACGCGCCCTGGAGCAGCGCCTCGGCCTACGCGCTGCTGCTGGAGGCCGGCGCGAACATGATCCAGCTGGAAAACCGCATCGTGCTGGCCCGCTTCAAGGACGGCTACGGGCCGGTCGGCGCCTGGTTCCTGCTGCTCAAGACCTTTGTCACCAACGCCTACGGCGAGCGCTTCGAGGCCTCATGGATGGATGAGATCAGATCCATGGTCGGCAAGTACGCCGACGTCACGCCCTTGCCGACCTGCCTGCGCAATCATGCGCTGCTGCAGGAGGTCAAGGCGGGCAAGGGCCCGATCCTGATGCACACCCAGGAGGCCCTCGATACCAGGGAGAAAGAAGAGATCGGCTGGGAGGATTTTCTCGACATGACCATCGGCCAGGCCGTCGTCTGGGCGTCGCAGAACATCGACCCCAAGGAGACGCCGTCTGAGCTGATCACCTCCGAGCCCTACGTCATGGGCTCGCACGCCACCTGCTCGGGTGCCTGGGCGAGCGGGCCGGAGGACTGCGCCCCGGCCGACTACCAGTGGGGCTACAACCGGATGACTACGGTCGAGGGGCTATTCGGCGCCGGCGACACCATCGGCGGCTCGGCGCACAAGTTCTCGTCCGGCTCGTTCACCGAGGGGCGGATCGCCGGGAAGGCGGCGGTGAAATATGTGCGGGACCATGCCGGCGCGTCGCAGGTGGACGAAGCACAGGTCGAGCGGCTCAGGCACGCGATCTTCCAGCCGCTGGAAACCTTCGAAATAGGCAGGAACGAGATCGTCGCCGGCTCGGTCGCACCCGGCTATATCTCGCCGCTACACGGCCTGCAGCGGCTGGAGAAGATCATGGACGAATACGTCGGCGGGGTCAGCATGTTCTATGTCACGAGCGAGCCTTTGCTCAAGCGCGGCCTCGAACTCCTGCACATGCTGAAGGAGGATCTTGACCATCTCGGCGCCGACAGCCTGCACCAGCTCCAGCGCGCCTGGGAGCTCCATCACCGCGTGTTGACCGCGGAGGCCGTCACCCGCCACACGCTGTTCCGGCAGGAGACCCGGTGGCCGGGCTATTACTATCGCGCCGACCATCCCAAGCTGGACGATGCCGACTGGCATGCCTTCACTTCGTCCCGGTACGACGTGAAGACGGATGAATGGCACATGAGCAAGCTGCCGGTGCATCACATCATCGCGTGAACGGGCGATGATGTAGCGTCATAGGTCTTACGCCGCCTGGCGCCGCTTCTCCGGATGTTGTGCGAGGGCGCAGCGATTGTGCCCGAGTTCGAGTTCGCTGGCCTTCGCTTCGTCCACCTGGAGCAGGCCCGTGTTGATGCGCCGGATGTCGTCGTAACTCGGCGGATGTTCCTGCAGATTGCCCAGGACGTAGCTGCAAAATTTCGCCAGGCCCTGGTCCAGGATGCGCAAGCCCTCATGATGGCCGCGCAGCGCGCCGATGCTGGCACGGTAGCAGCCTTGTTCGTCGGCCTCGAGCATGTGGCTGAAATGGGCCGGCAGCACGAGGGTGCGCTCCGGCAGGGTCAGCAGCCGCTGCAGCGATTGGTAGAGCAGGGGCGCCCAGGTTTCTGCCCGGCCGCCCAGGTCGGGTCGGCCGATCGAGTCGATGAACAAGGTATCGCCGGTCAGCAGATAGCGGTCGTCCACCAGCGGATTGATCATGCCGAGGGTGTGGCCGGGGAGATGGAGCGCGCGTATGCGCACCTCGCCCAGCGTGAAGGTCGCATCGCCCTCCAGGTAACGGAAGGGAAACGTTGCCGGAAGCAGGTCGTCGGGATGGATGCTGTCATAGGGATGCAGCCAGTAATCCACTCCCAGCGCACTCGCCAGGGCCGCGCCGCCGCTGAGATGGTCGGCCTGGAGATGGGTGTCGAGCACGCCCGTGATGCGCCAGCCCCGCGCGTCTGCAATCCGGGTATAGGTCGCGATGTGGCGCGCGGCGTCGACCACCATGGCTTCATTGCCGCTGGCCAATACGTAGCTGAGACAGCCCCGTGCCGGGCGGCTGATCTGGAGGAGGGTGAGCCGCGGGGTCGCCTCCACAACCAGCATTTCATAGTGGTCGCCCCAGGCCGCCATCCCGCCTTCCAGATTGACTGCCTGATAGCCGAGCCGCCGCAGTCCCTCGGCGACGTGCGTCGACGTGTCGCCCTTGGCGCACACCGCCAGGATGGGCCCGTTTCGGGGCAGGCTGTCCTTCAGCCGCTCCGGGACCGCGCGGGCCACCGCTGCGGCGATTTCTTCGTCCTCTTCCTCCAGGTCCAGCAGCTCGAAATAGGGTAGGTTGAGGGTCTGGATCGGCGCCTTGCCCTCGATGCGCCACGCATCGAATTCGTCCCGGTTGCGTACGTCGAGGATGGCAAACCGGCTGCGTGTGTCCAGATGACGATGCAGTTCCGCCGGACTCCAAACAGGCATCTTGCGCGCGGTCATGGCATCCCCCTCGCTTGAAAGAGAAACACTTCACTATAGCCAGACGCGGGGATTGAAAATGGCTGGCGCAGCTCGGGTTTGCCGGGCACATACGCTTCCGGTATGATGCGCCGCTCTCGGAGAGGTGGATGAGCGGTTTAAGTCGCACGCCTGGAAAGCGTGTTCAGGATAATATCCTGACGGGGGTTCGAATCCCCCCCTCTCCGCCATTCAAGCCGGTTCGATCGCGACGTACGAAGCGTACGCCGTCCTGAAAATAAATTAGAATGCTGCCTTCTTAAACGCCCAGCCGCGGAAGCCTTTGTCGATGCGGAGAGACCACGACTCTCCGCCAGCATTCGGCGACCATACGAATACAGCAATGCCGAAACATGCCTACCACGGCAGGCTCTCCGTGGTCGTACCCGTCAAGAACGAACAGGACAATGTCGAGCCGCTGGTGCGCGAAATTGCAGCGGCGCTGTCCGGCAATACCACGTTCGAAATCCTCTACATCAACGACGGCAGTACCGATGCCACCCAGGTACGCCTGCAGGCGTTGAAAGCCGAGTTTCCGATGCTGCGGGTGATCCGCCATCGCAGCTCGTGCGGACAGAGCCGGGCGGTGACGACGGGGGTGACCGCGGCGCGCTACGAATGGATCGCCACGCTCGACGGCGATGGCCAGAACGACCCCGCCGACATCCCGGCGCTGCTGGGCAAGCTGGCCGACCCGGCGCAGCCCGCCAACCTGGAATTGCTGGCGGGCTGGCGCGCCCGGCGCAACGACACTTTCCTGCGCCGCCTGTCGTCGAAAATCGCCAATGGCGTGCGCTCGCGCATGCTGCGTGACAACACACCCGACACCGGCTGCGGCCTCAAGGTGTTTGCGCGCGAGACTTTCCTGGCGTTGCCCAACTTCGACCACATGCACCGCTTCCTGCCGGCGCTGGTGATGCGCAATGGCGGCGCCGTGGTGTCGGTTCCGGTGCACCACCGTGCGCGCGAGCGCGGCACTTCCAAATACGGCGTGCACAACCGCTTGTGGGTGGGCATCGTCGATCTGTTCGGCGTCGCCTGGCTGCAGCGGCGGGTGCGCCTGCCGCTGATCGAGGCGGATTCCGATCTCTGAAATGCGCCCTCAATGAAAGCACGCGTCATCCTCAAGGGCCTGGCGCTGATGCTGAGCCTGGCCTTGCTGGGCTACCTGTTCGAAACCAGCAATCTGGGCAACAGCGTCAACGAGGCCTGGATCGATGCGCGGGTGCGCGGCCACGGGGTCAATGGCGCCTTGCTGTTTCTGCTGATGGGTGGGGTGTTCACCGCCATCGGCCTGCCGCGCCAGATCATCGCCTTTCTCGGCGGCTATGCATTCAACATTGCGCTGGGTAGCGTGCTGGGCACGCTGGCTGCGCTCCTGGGGTGCATGTTGAGCTTCGGCTACGCGCGCCTGTTTGGCAAGGGCCTGCTACGCGCACGGCTGGGCGAGCGCGCCGGGCGCTTCGACCGTTTCATCCACGATCATCCCTTTTCCATGACGGTGCTGGTTCGCCTGCTGCCGGTGGGCAACAATCTGCTGACCAATCTGGCGGCGGGCATCTCCAGCATCCGGCCTGCGTACTTCTTTTCCGGAACCTTCCTCGGCTACCTTCCTCAGACGCTGGTGTTCGCGCTGGTCGGCAGCGGCGTTCACATCGCACCGGCCCTGAAACTGGGACTCGCCATCGGCCTGTTCCTGATCTCGGGCGCGCTGGGCGCCTGGCTTTACCGCCGTTTCCGGCATGGCCTGAGTCTCGACGATCAGGTCGACGCTGCGCTCGAAACCGAATCGACACCTCATGAATCCACAACACACCCCTGATTCTTCCGGGCGCAGCCTATTGCTGCTGAGCCTGCTCCTGCTGGCGACGCTCGCTGTCGTGGCGCTGCTGACGCGCCCGGTGACGCCGATCGACGAAACGCGTTACCTCAGCGCGGCTTGGGAAATGTGGCTGCGCGGCGATTTCCTGGTGCCGTTCAAGAACGGCGAGCCCTACAGCCACAAGCCCCCGTTCATGTTCTGGATGTTCCAGGCCGGCTGGGCGGTGTTCGGCGTCAACGAATGGTGGCCGCGCCTGGTATTGCCGCTTTTTTCTGCCGGCGCCCTGCTGCTCACTTACCTGCTGGCCCGCCGCCTGTGGCCGCAGCATGACGGTCTTGGTGGACAGGCCGCGCTGGTGCTGGCGAGTGCGCTGTTGTGGGTCGT
>DASVPF010000021.1:0-7025 GCA_036382965.1 Thiobacillus sp. | reverse complement strand
CTGGGCGGCGGCCAGGGCGTTTTCGTTCTGCGCGAGTTCGGCACGCAGGCCGCGTTGCTCGCCACCACCGAAAACGGCCGCCACTACTTTGCCGTCTATGCGGCGCTGCAAGGCAGCCTGCCCGCCCTGCGCCCGGGCCTTGAGGGCGTGGTCAAGATCGACGTGGACCGGCGCTCCCTGCTGGCGAACTGGGCTGCGCGCAGCGTCGGCTGGCTGCGCCTCAAGCTCTGGTCGTGGGGCGCCTGAGATGGCGGCGGACTCGCTGTTCAGCCCCAACTGGCACCGCGTCAGCACCTTGCATCCACGGCTGGGCGGCCATGTCATCGTCCAGCCCCAGCGGAGCCGCGACGAGCCGTGGTATCTGCTGATCGACAAGGCGGGCGGCCGCCAGCATCGACTCAACGACATCGCCTACCAGTTCGTCGGCCGCTGCAATGGTCAGAACAGCACCCAGGAAATCTGGGAAAGCCTGCTCGACACCCTGGGCGACGACGTTCCCGGTCAGGAAGAGATCGTTCGCCTGATCGGCCAACTGGCCGAGGCCGGCCTGTTGCAGGTCGAAAAAGCCTCCGATGTGGAAGCGCTATTCGAGCGCCACGAGGAACGCCGGGCGAGAATCCGGCGCGGCGCCCTCAACCCCTTGTCGTTCCGCCTCCCGCTGTTCGATCCTTCCGCGCTGCTGCGGCGCCTGGATGGCCTGGGCCAGCTGATTTTCCGCCCCTGGGCGCTGTGGCTGTGGCTGGCCGTGACGGGCGCAGCGACGATGTCCGCGTTCGTCCACTGGAACGAACTGCGGTCGCATGCCGCGCTCAGCATGCTGACGCCGCGCTATCTCCTCCTGCTGTGGCTGTGTTTCCCCTTTATCAAGGGCCTGCATGAGCTGGCGCACGGCCTGGCGGTGCGCCGCTGGGGCGGAGACGTCACGCAAATGGGCGTGACCCTGTTGGTGCTGGTGCCCGCGCCCTACGTCGACGCCTCGGCCGCTTCCGCCTTCCGCCCCGCCTATCAGCGGGTCATGGTGAGCGCGGCCGGCATCATGGCCGAACTGCTGGTCGCGGCCGCGGCGCTCGCGGTCTGGCTGAACGTCGAGCCCGGCCTGGTGCGCGACGTCGCCTTCGTCCTGATGTTCATCGGCAGCGTCTCGACCGTGCTGTTCAACGGCAATCCGCTGTTGCGGTTCGACGGCTATTACGTGTTGAGCGATGCGCTCGACCTGCCCAACCTGGCCCCGCGCAGCGGCCGTTACTGGGCCTACCTGATCCAGCGCTACCTGCTCGGGCTGCCCGCGCCGGCGTCGATCCAGCCGGGCAAGGGCGAACGCTTCTGGCTGGCGGTCTACGCGCCGCTGTCATGGGCATACCGTCTGTTCGTCAGCCTGCTGGTCGCGTTCTGGGTTGCCGCGAAATCCGTGCTCCTCGGACTGGCCGCGGGACTGTTCATGCTCGTTCTGCTGGCGCGCCCGCTTTACCGCGCACTGCGCTTCGCCTTCTTCTCCCCGGCATTGGGCACCCAAAGGCTGCGGGCACGCCTGCTCGCCTCGGCCGGCCTCGTCGTGGCCGTGGTGGGCGTGGCGGTGATCCCCATGCCCTCGAAGACTGTCGCCGAAGGCGTGGTCTGGCTGCCGGAAAAAGCCCAGTTGCGCGCCGGGACGGACGGTTTCGTGGTCAGCCTCATTGCCCACGACGGCGAACGCGTACAGCCCGGCCAGTTGATCGCCCGCCTGGAAGACCCCACCCTGGTCGCCCGCCGGCAGTCTCTGCAAAGCCAGTACGACAGCCTGCGGACCCAGTATTACGAAACCCTGCTGAATAACCCGCTGAAGGCGCAACACGCCGAGCAGGCGATGCAGAAAACCGGACCGGAGCTCGCCCGGGTCGAGGAAAGGCTGGCGCAACTCGAGGTGCGCGCGCAGACGGCCGGCACCCTGGTGCTGCCGCGGCAGGCGGACCTGGCGGGTACGTTCATGAAGCGGGGTGAGCTCATCGGCTACGTATTCAGCCCCGATCAGGTGCGTATCCGCGCCGTGGTACGCGAAGAGGATATTGCCCAGGTGCGCGGACGCACCCAGGCGGTCGATGCGCTGCTGGCGGAAAATCCCTGGCGACCACTGCGCGCCGCGATGTCGCGCGAAGCCCCTGCCGCCACCCATACCCTGCCCAGTCCGACACTGGGCGACCGGGCCGGCGGCCGTCAAGTCACCGATCCGGCCGACAAGGACGGCTTGCAGACCCTGGAACCGGTTTTTCTCGTCGACCTCATCCTGCCGCGCGACGCCACGCGGCGCGTGGGCGGGCGTGCCTGGGTGCATTTCGAGCACGGCGCCGAACCGCTGGCCGCGCAATGGAGCCGCCGCCTGCGCCAGCTTTTCCTCAAGCATTTCAGCCCAGCGGCCTGATGGCTTACGACCTGCGCGCCCTGCCCCAGCCCGGCCTGCTCTGGGGGCTGTACCCGGAGCAGCGCCCGCCGGCCGGCGAAGCGTCCTGGCTCAGCCGTTTGAACACCTGGTCCGCGCGTTTCGCCCGGGCCGGTCTCGGCGACTATGCGGCCCTCGCATCACGTTCAGACATCATCGAGCAGGATTTGCGCACGCTCGACCGCGCCGGCTTCGATCAGGCCCTCCAGCATCTCAGGCAGAACCTGGCAAGCCGCGGGCTTGATCCCGAACTCGTCGCGCAGGCCTTCGCTCTCGTCAGCCTGGCGTGCCAGCGTCAGCTCGGCCAGTCGCCGTTTGCCACCCAGCGCCTCGCCGCCGCCGTCATGCTGGACAATCGGCTGGCGGAAATGGCCACCGGCGAGGGCAAGACGCTGGCCGCCCTGCTTGCCGCCGCCACCGGCGCGCTCGCCGGCATCCCGGTGCACGTGATCACCGCCAACGACTACCTGGTTGCGCGCGACGCGGCCAAGCTGCAGCCGGTCTATGCCGCGCTGGGACTTTCCGTGGGCGCCGTGCAGCAGCGCATGAACAGCCAGGCGCGGCGCACCGAGTATGCGCGCGACGTCACCTCTTGCACCGCACGGGAGCTGGTTTTCGATTATCTGCGCGACCTGTCCGTGCGCGGCCGATACCGCACCGAACTGGCCTGGCGCGCCGCCCGGCTTGAAGCGCCGGCAACGGCCCGCTCGGGTACCCTGCTGCGCGGCCTGTGCATGGCAGTGATCGACGAGGCGGACAGCATCCTGATCGACGAGGCGCGCACGCCCTTCGTCATCTCCGAACAGCATCACCCGACGGGCAGGGACGAGGCGGCCGTCCAGTTGCTGCAACTGGCCGCCACCCTGCAAGTCGGCACGGACTTCCTGCTCGACGACGCGACCCAGTCCGCCACGCTGAACGAGGCGGGCCGCGCCGCGCTGGCCGCACAGGCCGGCCGGCTGCATCCCGTATGGCGCAACCCGCGCCGCGCCGGAGAAAGTCTGTGCCTGGCGCTGTCCGCGCTGCATCTGTTCCGGCGCGACCGCCACTACCTGGTGCGCGACGGCGGCATCCACCTCATCGACGAAACCACCGGCCGCCTCGCCCCCGGTCGCACCTGGTCGCGCGGCCTGCATCAGTTCATCGAACTCAAGGAAGGCTGCACGGCGAGCCCGGAAACAGTCACCCGCGCCCAGATCACCTACCAGCGCTTTTTCCCGCGTTATTTCAGGCTGTGCGGCATGAGCGGCACGCTGACCGAAGCGCGCGGCGAGCTCGCCCGCGTTTATGGCCTCCCGGTCGTAAAGTTGCCGCTGCGCCGGCCCAGTCGCCGCGTCGAAACGGGTCATCGCGTGTTTCTCCAGCGCACGCAGCAATGGCAGGCGGTCGCCGAGCGAGCCAACCGGATGCTCAGCGCGGGGCGGCCGGTATTGATCGGCACCGATTCGGTCGCCGACTCGGAAAGCCTGTCCGCGCATCTGGCCCGGGCGGGTCTCGCGCATGCCGTCCTCAACGCCCGCCACGACGGCGACGAGGCGGCCATCGTCGCCCTGGCCGGCCAGCCCGGCCGGCTGACCATCGCCACCAACATGGCCGGGCGCGGCACCGACATTCCGCTGGGGGCGGGCGTGGCCGCGCGTGGCGGACTCCACGTCATCAGCTGCCAGACGAACGGCGCGCGCCGCATCGACCGCCAGCTCATGGGACGCTGCGCGCGCCAGGGCGATCCCGGCAGCGTGGACTCGCTATTGAGCCTGGACGTCCCTTTGATGGCGCGCAGCCTGCCCCAAGGCCTGCTGCGGCTGGCCGCAAAATGCGCCCGCCGCCCGGACGGCAGCCTGCCCACATGGCTGGGCAGGCTGCTTGCCACATGGGCCCAGCGCCTGGAAGAGACGCGCCATCGGGCCCAGCGCGCCCTGATGCTGCATCAGGACCGGCAGCTCGATGGCAATCCGGTGTTCAGAGAATGACGCCCGGTGCCGTTATCGAGTCATGATTTAGCAGAAACCGAAGAAGAGATGTCGATGTATAAGTCCGTAGTCACGTTTTTCCTGCTGGCGCTTGCGGTTCCCGGCGCCGCCGCCGGCAATGCCGATCAGGCGCTGATGTGCTTGATCCAGCCTTCCCAAATCGCCGAGGTCGGCACTTCGGTGACCGGCGTCATCGACGAGATACGGGTGGAGCGGGGGGCGTACGTGAAGAAGGGCGGCGTCATCGCCGTATTGCGCAACGATGTCGAACGCGCTGCCCTGAACGTGGCCAGAAGCAAAGCCCAGGCGGAAGCCGATGTCCAGGCGGCCATCGCCGGGCTGGATTTTGCGCGCCAGCGCCAGGCGCGCGCCAAGGAACTGTTCGACAAGCAATTCATTTCCGAACAGGCGCTGGACCAGAGCCGGACCGAGACCCAGGTGGCCGAACAGAAACTCGCCCAGGCGCGCGAACAGCGCCGCATCTGGGAACGCGAAATGGGCCTGGCCCAGAGCCAGCTGGCGCAGCGCACCCTCGTCAGCCCGATCGGCGGCATCGTCGCCGAGCGCTACCTGTCGGTCGGCGAACGGGTGGAAGACCGCCCGGTAGCGCGCGTGGTCAGCATCGATCCGCTCCATGTCGAAGTCATGGTGCCGGCCGCCCAATTCGGCCGGATCCATCCGGGCGCGAACGCCACCGTCGTTCCCGAACTGCCGGACACGTCGCCGGTACAGGCCAAAGTCGTGCTGGTGGACCGGCTCGTCGATGGCGCCAGCAACACCTTCCGTGTGCGTCTGCTGCTGCCCAACCCCGATCACGCCCTGCCCGCCGGTCTGCGCTGCAAGGCCTATCTGGGCCTGAAGACAGTCGAACCCGTGGGCGGCCTGGCAAGCAAGGCACCCGATCGCCTCGACCCGCAGCGCTTGCACGCCACGGAGATACGGCCAAACCAGATTTATTGAGTCCGGAATTGAATACACGGACTGACTTTCGCCGCCGACCCTTGATCGAGGAACTGGAGCCCCGGCTCCTGTTCTCGGCCGACCTTGCGCCGGCCGTGCTGGACGGCTCGCCCATCGCGGCCGAACAGCGCGTGCTGGGGGCCGACGGTGAATACGCGGTGCAAGCCAGCGAACAGGAATCGGCCCGGCTTGAAGTTGTGTTCATCGACACCCGGGTGGACGACTACCAGCAACTCCTCGACGGCATCCGCAAACAGGACGACGGCGACGGAAGCCGGACCATCGAGGTCGTGCTCATCGACAGCCAGGACGACGGGATTACCCGGATCGGCGATTACCTGGCCCAGCAGCGGGATGTCGACGCCGTCCACATCATCTCGCACGGCTTGGACGGCGCGATCCAGTTGGGCTCGACCTACCTCGACCAGGACACCCTGCTTGAGCGTGCAGCACAACTTGGCACCTGGGGAAATTCGCTTTCCGCCGAGGCCGACATCCTGCTCTACGGCTGCGACGTGGCGGCCGGAACGGAGGGCCGTGCCTTCGTCGACACGCTGGCACAATTGACCGGCGCAGACGTCGCCGCCAGTGCCGGCCTCACCGGCAGCGCCAAGCTGGGCGGCGACGGGGTGCTGGAATACAGCAGCGGCGGCCTTGACACGGGACTCGCCGTCGGTGCGGAAACCCAGCAGAACTGGGACGGGTTGCTGGTTACGCAAACCGTGCTGGATAGGTTCACCACCTCGGGCAACTTCAACCAGAATGCCGGCACCCAGAACTGGGCGGGCGCCTGGACCGAGGTCACGCCGGCCAACCCCAATGTCACTATCTCCTCCGGCGTCATGGAAAGCACCCGGTCAGGCTCCACCAGCACTTCGGACTACTACCGCCTCGCCAACCTCAGCGGCGCCAGCAGCGCAAGCTTCAGCTTCGACGTTACCGCGGTCGGATCAAATTTCGGCGCCAACGACAACGTTGTGGTGTACGCATCGAATAACGGCGGAAGCAGCTGGACATCCCTGGGCACGATCACCGGAAATACCGCCGTCGGCGCCCACAGCTACGACATCACCTCCTACGCCGCCTCCAATACCGCCATCCGGTTGCAGATCAATCACAGCAGCACCGGCGACATGGGCATGTCCAGCAATGATTACATCGATTTCGACAATGTGGGGATTTCATACATTGTCAATACTGCGCCCATAGCCGCCAGCAACACGGTGACCACTGCCGAGGATGCGGCGTATACCTTTGCTGCCACTGATTTCAATTTCAGCGACGTGGACGGCAATGCGCTTTCCTCGGTGAAGATCACCACTCTGGAAACCGTGGGCGCGCTGAAGTTGAACGGCACGGACGTGACCCTGAACCAGGTGATCTCCAAGGCCAATATCGATGCCGGGCTGCTCACCTTCACCCCGGCGGCCAACGGCAACGGCGCGGGCTACGACAGCTTCGGCTTCAAGGTCTCCGATGGGGCATTGGAGAGCGCCGCCGCCTACACCATGACCCTCAACGTCACGGCGGTCAACGACGCACCCACGGCGGCCAGCAACACGGTGACCACTGCCGAGGATACGGCTTACGTTTTCTCGGCAGCGAACTTCAACTTCAGCGACGTGGACGGCGATGCGCTGGCCAGCGTCAAGATCACCACTCTGGAGACGGTCGGGGCGCTC
>DASVPF010000020.1:0-8504 GCA_036382965.1 Thiobacillus sp. | reverse complement strand
CAGCGCCTTGCCGAACTGCAGGAAGAAGCCGAACGTCACGCCGAGGTCGCCAATACGCCTGTCTGCGAACACGCGCGCCGCGCCGTGCACACCCTGGGCGGCATTGCGGGCACCGCAGGCATCGCGCCCCTGGCCGATCTGTCGCATGCGTTCGAACAGTACTGGAACCGCTTTGCGCAAGCGGCGCTGCCGGCTGCGCATCTGCCGCTGGTCCAGGATACGGTTGCGCGCCTGCACGAGATGGTTGCGACCATCGAAACCGGACTGTTGCCGGAGGCGGCGGACGATCTGATCGCGACGCTGGGCGAGCTGGAAGATACCCAGGTTGAACCCCTGGCCGAACCCGCTCCCGTGCTGGCGGATGAACCCATGCCGTTGGCCGAAGCGGCGGTCGACGCCGACGTTGCAGACATGTCCGTCGAGTCGGCCAGCGTGGACGCCGGGACGGGAACCGGCCAGGCGGCGGGTCTGCTGGACGTGAGCGCGCTGGTGCCCGACATCAAACACGTGGTGCCTGCGCCGGTGTTCGAACGACGTGAAGTGGCGGATGAAATCGACCCGCAACTGTTGCCGATTTTCCTCGATGAAGCCGAGACCCTGATCCCGGACACCAGTGCGCAGCTGCGCGCCTGGAAGGATGCACCCACCGCCGCGGCCCCGCGCGATGCGCTGCAACGCAGTCTGCATACCATCAAGGGCAGCGCGCGCATGGTCGGTGCGATGCGGCTGGGCGAACTGACGCACGTAATGGAATCGCGCGTGATCGCCGTGATCGAAGGCCATCTGGCTGCGAGCCGCGACGTGTTCGATACGCTGGAAGCCCAGCTCGATCGACTCGCCGATGCGGTCGAGCATTTGAAGCAGGGGGATCTGGCAGCGGTCGTCGACGATGCCGCCGCACCGCTGGCGGCACCGGTCGAACCGGTGCTGGCGCCTGCCGAGACCGCCCGTGCGGTAACCGTGGCCGATTCGCTTGCCCCCGCGCAGCCGGCGACCCGCGACAGCAACGCGCTGACCCTGCGGGTGCGTGCCGACTGGGTCGACCGCATGGTCAACCAGGCCGGCGAAGTGGCGATCGCGCGTTCGCGGATCGAAAGCGAAGTGTTCGCCTTCAAGCGCCACGTCGGCGAATTGTCCGATGCGCTGGTGCGCCTGCGCGGCCATATCCGCGAAGTCGAGATCCAGGCCGAGTCGCAGATGCAGGCGACCTTCCAGACGCAGGGTGCAGCCGAGGAATTCGATCCGCTGGAGTTCGACCGCTTCACCCGTTTCCAGGAAGTCACCCGCTTCCTCGCCGAAAGCGTGAACGACATCTCGACCGTGCAGCACATCCTGCTGGCCCGCCTGGGCGAGGCGGACGCGGCGCTGATCCAGCCGACGCGCCTGAATCGCGAACTGCAGCAGGATCTGCTGCGGGTGCGCATGGTGCCGCTGTATTCGGTGGCCGAGCGCCTGTACCGCACCGTGCGGCAGACCGCGCGCGATGTGGACAAGCGCGCCCAGCTCGACATTCAGGGCGGCGATCTGGAGATCGACCGCTCGGTGCTGGAAAAAGTCACCGCACCGCTCGAACACCTGTTGCGCAACGCGCTGGCGCACGGCATCGAGGCGCCCGAGGCGCGCCGTGCGGCGGGCAAGACCGAGTTCGGCGAGATCGTGCTGTCCGCGCGCCAGTCCGGCAACGAAATGATGCTGACGGTGAAGGACGACGGCGCCGGCCTCAACTACGCGCGCATCCGCGAAAAGGCCGAAGCCAACGGTCTCCTGCTGCCGGGCGTCGAGCCGACCGAGACTCTGCTGGCGCAGATGATCTTTACCGCCGGCTTCTCCACCGCCGAAACCGTCAGCCAGGTCGCCGGCCGCGGCATCGGCATGGACGTGGTGAAAAGCGAAATCTCCGCGCTGGGCGGTCGCATCGACATCACCTCCACCCCCGGTGCCGGCACCTGTTTCAACATCTATCTGCCGCTGACGCTGGCGATGACGCAGGCGGTGATGATCCAGGCCGCCAAGCACGACTACGCCCTGCCGGCGCCGCTGGTGCAGCAGGTGCTGGAACTCAAGCCGGCGGAACTGGAGCAGGCGATGGCCGCCGGCGAACTCACGTGGCGCGGCACGCGCTACCCGTTCTCCTATCTGCCGCATCTCCTGGGCGACACCGAAGCGGTGCACGAAGTGCTGCGCTACAACCCGGTGGTGCTGCTCGCCAGCGGCACCAGCCAGGCGGCCGTTCTGGTCGACGTGATCGAGGGCACGCGCGAAATCGTGGTCAAGAACATCGGCCCGCAGATGGCGCGCATCACCGGGGTCGCCGGCGCCACCGTGCGCGGCGACGGGCGCGTGATCCTGATCCTCAATCCGGTGCCATTGGCGCTGCGCTGGGCCAGTTTGCCGCGTACCGCAGCGGAGCGCACGGCGCCCACGGCCGTGGCCGAAGTCAGCGCTGCGCTGCAACCGCCGCTGGTGCTGGTGGTGGACGATTCGCTCACGGTGCGCAAGATCACCACCCGCCTGCTCACCCGCGAAGGCTTCCGCGTCGATAGCGCGAAGGACGGCGTCGATGCACTGGAAAAAATGCATGACCTGATCCCGGACGTGGTGCTGCTCGACGTCGAGATGCCGCGCATGGACGGTTTCGAGCTTGCCCGCGTGATGCGCAGCGACGACCGCCTGAAGGGCGTGCCGATCATCATGATCACCTCGCGCACGGCGGACAAACACCGCAACCGCGCGCTGGAAATCGGCGTCAACGAGTACCTCGGCAAGCCGTATCAGGAACAGCAACTGCTCGATTCGATTGCGGTGCAGCTGGGACATACGATTTCACACGCGCTTTAGCGCGCAGGGAATCGGAGTCCTTTAGGGCGGGACGTGCCGCGACCGGCTTGACGGCATTGCGGGAAGCAAGAAAAACGGGCGTTTGACGCCCGTTTTTTCGCCTAGAGTTTGAGGCCGGCGAGGTCACCTCCGGCCAGCGCATTGATCTGCGCATCGCCTTGTGCCGGATCGCGCCGATAGGCCGCAGTCAGCTGCCGTGCCGCTTTCAGCCAGTGCGCTTCGGCGGCCCGCACCACCCGCGACAGGGCGGCGGTGTCGTGACTGCCGAGCCAGGCTTCATAGGCCTGCGGCAGCGCCGGGAACAGCGCGCGCCGCAGCCCGGACAGGTTGGCGAGATAAAAATGCAGCGAGCCGAAGGCGGCGCGTTCGAGCAGCGTCGGCAGCGTCACCAGGCAGTCGGCCAGATGGTCGCGCACCGCGCGCGCCAGCAGTTCGGCGTGCCTGGAAGTGAGCTGGCCGAGCATCGCGTTCCAGTCCTCGCCCAGCAGCGCTTCGGCGCGCGCTTCGCCGATCTCGTGCAGGATCATCGCCTCGCTCTCGGCTTCGGCCATGCGGTCGAGCCCGCGCTCGAGGTCGCGCTCGAAGTCGTAGTGGGAAAACGCGCGTCCCAGCGCGGTGTCCTTTTCCTTCCACTGCCATTCCTCGTACTTGTTCCACAGCAGGCGGCGCACCGCGTCCATGCGCAGGAAGATGGCGCCGCCGCGCATCGCCGCCGGCGGCGCGATCAGGTCGCGCGCATATTCGCAGCCGGCCACCAGCACCTGCACGCCTTCGCGCATCTCGGCGCGCTTGAGCTCGGCCAGCACGAAATGAGGTTTGCGGAAACGCCCGAGTCCGCTGCTGTAGACCAGCCCCAGCGGAATCAGCGCGCGGTTGATGTCGTCGGCCTCGAACGGGTCGATGCCGGTTTCGGTGAGCGGCAGCGGCGCAAACTCCTCTTCTTCCAGCGTGTCCCACAGGCTCTCGCGCGCGTTGAGCCAGTCGCCGATTTCGTCCTTGGGCAAACGTGCGCCGTAGGGGATTTCCATTTCCCAGCGGTAGTACTCGCGCATCTCCAGCAAAAACGTGCACATCGTCATGTCGCGCGCGTGGCGGGCGTCGGCGATGGTGCAGTTCTTCTGCACCGTGTCGATGAGGGCGGACAGGTTTTCGACCATGGAGCACTCCAGAAAACGGCTTCTCGTTCCAAGTGTACAAATAAAAACAGCCCGATCAACCGGGCTGTTTAAAGGGGTATGACGCCCTCTGATGGAACGTCCAACCATTCGACCAGGCACGCGAGCGGGCAAGTCGCTGGTCAATGGCGGCGTGTGGCGCCGAAATAATTGAGGTCGGCGCGCGAGCGGCGGGAAAGCTCGAAGCGCGCGGCGTCGGCGCCGCTGAACTGCCCGGCGAGCTGGCCATAGACTTCGCTCGCCCAGGCCTTGTCGTTGAGCGCGTCGGCAATGCCTTCGGCCCAGCGCAGCTTGTCGGCGGGCGCCTTCAGGTGCGCGCCGCATTCGGCATACCACTTCTTCAGCACGTCGAGCGGCAGGGCAAAGCCCCGCAGGCGGTCGATGAACTGGATGCAGGCGTCGCCATTGGCGCAGGCCGCGGCGGCGGCGGCATAGTATTCGTCCGCGCGGGCGGGGTTGTTCATGGACGCATACAGCTGGCCGATGTGGGTCAGCGCGAAGGGATCCTTGGCCTGGCTACGCGCGGCTTCCAGCAGGCGTCCGGCTTCCGCTGCATCCTGGGTCGCGGCGAAGCTGGCTTCGGCGAGCTTGGCGGAATCGTATACGGTGGTGTGCGCGTCCGCTGCCAGCGCGGCTTCGCGCGCGGCGAGATAGGCGCGCGCCTTGGACACCCCGAGTTCGCGGTGATGGAGGTGCGCGGCCGTCACGACCAGATCCTTGAACGCGATGAAGTCGGTGGCGTTCTCCGCCGCGCGGTCGAGCAGGCGGCCAAGCCAGGCGGTGTCGTCGAGATTCTTGTCCACCGCCAGCACGATCGGCTTGTAGCGCGAGAACTGGTAGCCGGTGCCGTCGAGCAGTTTTTCCGCGGACTCGATCAGCTTGGCGGCGTAGAACGGGTCTTCCAGTTCCAGCCGCACGCGCTCGGCCAGGGCGAGGAACTGCTTGACGCTGGCGGCGTCCTTTTCCAGCTGCTGGAATTCCAGATAGCGCGTATGGTTGGCCTGGCGCTTCTCCAGCTTGGCCTTCACGCGTGACAGACGTTCGGCGTCGTCCGCCAGATGCGCTTCGACTGCGGTCACCAGCTTCTGCATTTCGTCGAGACCTGCCACGGCTTCTTCGGCCTTGTCGAGCAGGGCGGTGGCGCCCGGCTTGTCGCCCACGCCCGCCAGCCCTTCGGCCAATTCGATGTATTCGCCGGTGGCGGTTGCCAGAGCGCCGGCTTTTTTCAATGCCGCCTGCATGAACGCCGCGTCGCCCGCCTGTTTGGCCGATTCGATCAGGGTCTTGGCAGCGGTGAAATCGGTCGCGCCGGCAAGCGCGCGCTCGTACAAGGCCTTGGCGCGCGCCGGGTCGCCCAGCGTCCTGGTCACTTCGCCCGCCAGCGCCAAGAGGTCGGGCACGCTGGAGAGTTTCTCCGCCGCCTTGTTGAAAATCGCCGCCGCGTAGTCCTTGTCCAGCAAGTCCTCGGCCGCCGTGGCCGCCAGCTTGCTGTACTCCACCGCGCGCGAGATTTTTGCCTCGGCCTTTTCCAGCACCTTTTTGGCAAACGCGCCGTCGGCAATCACCGCCATCACGTTCCTTGCCAGCTCGATCAGCGGGTCGAGGTTGCCGGTTTCTTTCAGCGCCTTTTCATACGCGCCCACCGCGGCCGCCTTGTCGCCCAGCACCTTGAATTTGGCCTCCGCCAGCGCCACCTGCTCCTCGCCCGACATGCAGTAATCTTCCGCGGTCTGCAGCAGTTCCTCGGCACGGCCCTGCTCGCCCAGCACCTTGTAGACGATGGCGCACGCCGCCAGATCCTTGGTGAACTGGCAATCGTCTGCCACGCGGTCCATCAACTCCTTGGCGTAAGCCGCATCGGCGGGTTCCTGCAAGGCCTCCAGCGCCAGCGCCGCGTATTCGGCGCCGCTGCTGCATTGGGCTTCTTTGGGGGATAGGGTGTCGCGGGTGGCCATGGGTGTCTCCAGATAAACTAAACGTTACTCAACGGTGCGATTTTCCGCCTGCGGGAGAGGACAGCCAAATAAGTAATGTCGATGACAGCATTAGCGTTGCGTGAAGACCGCGCAAACCGGGCCGACACGTGAGGCGATTGACAAGTCAGCAGGCCAACAGCAAGATTCCCGGCACGATCAGGTCTCGGGCAATGCACGCGAGCCGGCCCTGCGGGAGAACGAATAATCAATCAGGACGTGCCGCGAGGGGTAAACATGCAATGAACGGCCTGCGCTCCGGATTCGACGTGCGCCAGATCGCCAACACCTACAACGTGGCGTCCAACGGCCTGGAACAGCTGATGACCATGCTCATCCTGGTCGTCGGCGCCTATACCGTGATGCACTCCACCGACTTCACCATCGGCATGCTGGTCGCCTTCCAGATGTTCGCCGCCCGGGTGTCGCAGCCGATGCTGCGGCTGGTTGGGCTGTGGCAGCAATTCCAGCAGGCCAACCTCTCGGTGCAGCGTCTGGGCGACATCATGAACGCCCCACCCGAGCCGTACTCCATCCTCCCCACCCGGCTGCGCCAGGGCCAGGGCAAGATCGAGATCGAAGACCTGAGCTTCCGCTACGCCGAGAACCTTCCCTTCCTCTACCAGGGTTTCGACCTCACGGTCGATCCCGGCAAGGTCGTGGCCATCATGGGGCCATCCGGCTCGGGCAAGAGCACCCTGGCCAAGCTATTGCAGGGCTTCTACGTACCCAGCGGCGGCACCCTCAAGATCGACGGCAACGACATCCGCTATCTCTCCGCCAACGAGCTACGTCATTACTTCGGCGTCGTGCCCCAGGACACCGTCCTGTTCTCCGGCACGCTCTACGACAACCTCCTGATGGCCAACCCCCATGCCAGCTTCGACGACATCGTGCGTGCGTGCCGCATGGCCGAGATCCACGACGCCATCGAGAAACTGCCGCAGGGCTACCAGACCGAGATCGGCGAACGCGGTGTCGGGCTCTCCGGCGGGCAGAAACAGCGCATCGCCATCGCAAGAGCGCTGCTCAAGCAACCCAAGATCCTCATCTTCGACGAGGCCACCAGCAGTCTCGATGCGACCACCGCCGAACACTTTGCCGCCACCATCAATCAGCTCAGGGGCAAGGTGACGATGCTGTTCATCACCCACGCGTTGCCGAGGAATCTGCAGGTGGATGAAGTGGTGCGGATCGGGGCGGGAAGTCTTGTTCCGGTGGGGATTGCGCATGCGGGAGGGGGCGAATGAGATCGGAAAGACACAGGTGCGTACCTATTTCATTGAAGATTGCCGAGCACGTCGGTATAGCGAACGGACTGGAGGATATTGAATGAGCGAGACGAATTCTTGGCTTCACCGTCTGACACGGCTGGGCTTGTTCTTAACGATGGGGGCGATGATGAATGCAAGCTCAGCAACTTCGATGAATTGGAAGGAAGAAGTCCTGCTGCACGATGAGAATAAGCTGACGGTTGAACGCTCCCAAAACCTCGGAAGCTATCCAGCGATTGAAAGCCGTGAGCGGGAGGCTATCGATGAGACGCTGAGTTTTACCAATCCGTACACAAAACAAGTTGTCACCTGGAAAACCAGCTTTCAGGACAACGTCCCGGATCAGAATGGTCTGAACCTACTGGTGCTAGACATTGTTAACAGCATTCCCTATATCGCGACCTATCCGGCCGGTTGCATTGCGTACAACAAATGGAAACGTCCCAATCCACCTTACGTTTTCTTTAAGTATGAGAACAACGCTTGGCAGCGGATTTCTTTGACTGCGTTCCCGGCTCAGCTTAGTCGAACCAATGTCATCGTTGGTGGACCATCGCAAGAGACTCGGAAACCGTTCTATACGGCCGCAGCGATACGAGCAGAGAACCAGGACTTGCAACCCGAATACAAGACAATCCTAAGGGAGCCATTTCCGACTGCCGCGGGAGGGTGCCCGGAATTGGTCCGGATCGAGGGGGGATGGGCGTCGCCTGGCGGGGCCAAGTCGCCGATACCTATTATTCCGCCACACCCTGTAAACAAGAAGTAGTCGCTGCACACCGTGTAACTAAAAGACAAGGGAGACAAGATCATGGTCGACAAGACTACCTACAAACAAATGGGGTCGGACACGATATTGAATAACGCTCCCTATGGACTGGACCAGAAACATTCCGCGGGTTGTGATGGCCTGGAAGGTTTCGAGGGCAAATCGGAAGCAGTAAGCGCCAGGTGCTGAATTCGCGTTACAAAACGTAACGCGCCAGATCCTCGCGCGCAGCCAGCGCCGCCAGCCGGGTGGTAACGGCCTCGGCGTCGACCACGTATGCGCCGGTGACGTTGCCGGCGTCGAAGGAAATATCCTCCAGCAGTTTTTCCATCACCGTGTGCAGGCGGCGCGCGCCGATGTTTTCCGTGCGCTCGTTGACCTCGAAGGCGATCTCGGCGATGCGGCGGATGTCGTTGCCGTCGATCTTGAGGGTGCCGCCGCTGGGTACGTAGAAGCCCTGCAATAGCTTGGCCAG
>DASVPF010000019.1:0-2179 GCA_036382965.1 Thiobacillus sp. | reverse complement strand
GTGCGCCAGGGCTGGCTGGCTCCGGTGCGAGGCAACATCCTGCAAG
Organism: Thiobacillus sp.; assembly: GCA_036382965.1. GTDB lineage: Bacteria > Pseudomonadota > Gammaproteobacteria > Burkholderiales > Thiobacillaceae > Thiobacillus. Next base: position 2,133 of record DASVPF010000019.1, on the reverse strand, counting down.
GGCGCGCCACCGTCCCGTGGGCCAAGGCGCAGCTGCAAAATCATTACAAACCCACCATCGAGCCCTCACAACTGGTGCGCAGGCTCTTGGGCAGCGCGCGATTGCATACGCTTGCGCGCGTTACGGCGCTGCAGCCGCGCACCATCATCCTGGAAAACGGCCGGGTCCTGGACAATTACGACTGCGTCGTTTGCAGCGTGCCGACCCCGCAGGCCATTCCGCTGCTCGACGCGTTGCCGCGGCTGCGCGAACACCTGGACGAGGTGCGTTATCGCCCGATCTGGTCCTTCCTGATGCGCTGGCAAGGCGGCCCGGCAGCCGACGTCATCAAGTTCGACGACCAGCTGCTGGATCTGGCGGTGCGCCAGACCTCTGACGGCGAAGGCCTGTGGGCGGTGCACAGCAGTCACGAATTCGCCGAAACCTACCTTGAAGCCTCGTTGGAGGAAGCCGGCACCCGCGCAGCCTCGGCCTTGATGGGCCTCTTGGGGCTGCCGTGGCCGGTCGAGGTCGAAGCCGTCCATCTATGGCGCCATGCAAGCGCGGAAACCTCGGCAGAAGGCTTCTGGCTCGGCGACCGCGAGAATCGCGTTGCCCTCATCGGCGACGGCATCGCCGGCGTGGGCGTCGAGCGCGCATGGGAAAGCGGAATGCGGCTGGCGCAGGCGATGATCCAGGCCAAGGAAGAACTGGCGATGTGATACTCCGGTACCGCGCTTACGCTTTGGGCGTGGATTCTTCGTCCTCGTAATCGCTGCCGAGATCGATCCCCATCTCCTCGGCCACCGCAAGCCAGTAAGGCTCGGCCGCGCAGGAACAGCAGTCGCACCACACCGCGATGCCCTCGTGCATGTTCGCGCGCTTCCGGGGTGTCGGTTTGATTACTTCCGGCCCCGGAGCCGGACTTGTCACTGCGGGAACGGTTTTGCTGTCCATCGTCTGCTCCTCACTGCGCTGTGCGGGGGAATCTGCCGCACTATGGATGCGGCCAGATGAAGTTGAAGTTCGGTCGCCCCGGCGCAGGCCGGTATGACGGCTCAACACCGATTCGAGCCGATCAATCAATAAGGATGAGTGGCTGAACACGCGCGGAAGTTCCACCCACCGGGCGAAACTTCGCCACGCTGCTGTCATTAAACTTCGCGACCTGCGTGGCTGTTCTTAAATCTCGCGCACCACGCGAAACCCAAGATTGATGTCCAGCTCGTTGTCCAGCCGGCGCCGCCGTGCGGCGGCGCGGCAGTCTTCGGGGCCGTCGAACCAGGAGCCGCCCTTGGCGACGATTGCCTGCGGCTTGCCGGGCAGCGGCCGCTCGGGCGTACCGGTGTGGTCGCGGGTCCAGGAGCTGGCGGTAAATTCCCACACGTTGCCCGGCATGTCGTAGAGGCCCCAGCGGTTGGGGCGCAGTTGGCCGACTTCCAGCGCGCCGCCGCGCATCGCAAAGCGGCTCGACAGCAGGCGCGGGCGCTTGGGTCGCGCCGCGTCGAAATCCTGGCTGGTGTTGTAGAGCGCGTCCGCCGGCGTGATGCGGTCGCCTTGCGGATAGGCGGTGGCGGCGCCCGCGCGGCAGGCATATTCCCATTCCTGCTCGGTCGGCAGGCGGTAGCGCTGTCCAGTCTGTCGACTCAGCCAGGCGCAGTAATCACGCGCCTCGGTCTGCCGCACATTGATCGCCGGCTTGCGGCCGGCCAGCCACACCAGTTCCGCGCGCGGCCGCCAGCCGGTGGCGCGGGCGTAGGCTTCGAATTCTTGCGTGGTGACCGGATACACGCCGATGGCAAAATGGCGCTCGATCAGCGCGGCGCGGCGCGGGCGATCCTGCGCCGGCGCGGCCTCCTGCGGCGCGGCGCCGTATTCGAATGCGCCCGCCGGGATGATGGCGAGTTCGGGCGCTAGCGTACCGTCGGCCATGCGGTCCTGGAAATGGGTGTCGGGCAGGCCGAGCGCACGCGCGGTATGGACTTGCAGGGCGATCAGTTCGCCTTCGTGCAGGGCGAAGGTGTCGGGCAGGGCGGCAGACGTGCGGGCGGGATTCATGGGGCACACGGGAGCATGCAGGAAGCCTGATTATGCCAGCTTCAATTTTCACCCAGGCGCAACAACCCGGTTTGATGGCGGGAAGTCTTCCCGCTG
>DASVPF010000018.1:0-5909 GCA_036382965.1 Thiobacillus sp. | reverse complement strand
CCGGAACCGTTGAGCAGGTTCTTCAGCTTCATTTTGACGACGGAGGCATTGCGGCCCGACTTCGAGAATTCGGCCTTTTGCACCACCATCGGGCTGGCCGGGCGCTTGACCGACAAGCTGGTGGACTTTGCGGAAAATAAGTTAAAATAACGAGTTTTCTCAAACCCTTAGAAGCTCTCGCAGCACAGGACATACACCCATGAAAATCGCACAGGAACTCCGCGCCGGCAACGTCGTGATGATAGGCAAAGACCCGATGGTGGTGCAAAAGGCTGAATTCTCGAAGTCGGGCCGCAATGCCTCCGTCGTCAAAATGAAGCTGAAGAACCTGCTCAACGGTTCCGGCATGGAAAGCGTCTATCGCGCCGACGACAAGTTCGAGACCGTCAATCTCGACCGCAAGGAATGCACCTATTCCTACTTCGCCGATCCGCTGTATGTGTTCATGGATGGCGAATACAACCAGTACGAAGTCGAAGGCGAAAACCTCGGCGACGCGCTGAACTACCTTGACGACGGCATGCCGGTTGAAGTGGTGTTCTACGACGGCAAGGCGATCTCGGTCGAAATGCCGACCACCGTCATCCGCGAAGTCGAGTACACCGAGCCTGCCGTGCGCGGCGACACCTCGGGCAAGGTGATGAAGCCCGCCCGCATCAAACCCACCGGGTTTGAACTGCCGGTGGCTGCCTTCGTCGAGATCGGCGACATGATCGAGATCGACACCCGCACCAACGAATTCAAGCGCCGCGCTAACTGAGTTTCGGCACTTGTTCGAACAAAAGGCAGCTGCGGCTGCCTTTTGTTTTTGGGCTCACCCGTCTGCGGCGGTAAAATGGCCGCCTGCTTTCTTGTCGCATTCCCATGACCGACCCGCGTTTCATCCATCTCCGCCTGCACACCGAGTATTCCGTCGTTGATGGCCTGGTACGGGTGGACGAGGCGGTCAAGCGCGCAAAGGACATCGCGATGCCGGCACTTGGCCTCTCCGATCTGTCCAACACCTTCGGTTGGGTGAAGTTCTACCGCGTGGCCCGCAGTGCCGGCATCAAGCCCGTATTCGGCTGCGACGTGTGGGTGACCAATGCGGCGGACCGGAATCGCCCCTCGCGCTTGCTGCTGCTGGTGCGGCACCGCGAAGGCTATCGCCGCCTGTGCGAACTGCTGACCCGCGCCTACCAGCAAAACCTCCACCGCGGTCGCGCCGAGATCGATCCCGCCTGGCTGGTCGAAGGCACCGACGGCTTGCTGGCGCTGTCGGGCGGCGACGCCGGCAACGTGGCGCAGGCGATTCTCGACGACAAGTCCGATGCCGCGCGCGCCGCAGCCGAGGCCTGGGCCGAGCTGTTTCCCGGGCGTTATTACCTGGAACTACAGCGCTTCGGCCAGCCGCATACCGAACGCCTGATCGACGGCCTGCTCGACATCGGCGCGGCGCTGAATCTGCCGGCGGTCGCCACCCATCCGATTCAGTTCGTGGCAGCAGACGACTTCAAGGCGCACGAGGCGCGCGTGTGCATCGCCGAGGGCATGATGCTGGGCGACCCGCGCCGTCCACGGCCGTTCACCGCCGAGCAGTATTTCAAGACGCCGGACGAGATGGCAGAGCTGTTCGCCGACCTGCCCGAGGCGCTCGCCAACAGCGTGGAAATCGCCAAGCGCTGCAACCTCACGCTGGAACTCGGCAAGAGCAAGCTGCCCGACTTTCCGACGCCCGACGGCATGAGTCTTAACGACTACATGCGGCAGCGTTCCCATGAGGGCCTGCAGGTGCGCATGGCCCATCTCTATCCCGATGAGGCCGAGCGCGCCGCCAGACTGCCCGAATATACCGAGCGGTTGGAATTCGAGCTCGGCACCATCATCCAGATGGGCTTCCCCGGCTACTTCCTCATCGTGTCGGACTTCATCAACTGGGCCAAGAACAACGGCGTGCCGGTGGGGCCGGGGCGCGGTTCCGGCGCGGGCTCGCTGGTCGCCTACTGCCTGTCCATCACCGACCTTGATCCGCTGCGCTACGACCTGCTGTTCGAGCGCTTCCTCAACCCCGAGCGGGTGTCGATGCCCGACTTCGACGTCGACTTCTGCCAGGACGGGCGCGACCGCGTGATCCAGTACGTGAAGGACAAGTACGGCCATGCGGCGGTGTCGCAGATCGCCACCTTCGGCACCATGGCGGCCAAGGCCGTGCTGCGCGACGTCGGCCGCGTGCTCGACCTGCCGTATCTCTTCGTCGACAAGTTCGTCAAGCTGGTGCCCAACGAGCTCGGCATCAGCCTGGCCGAGGCGCGCGAGAAGGAACCGCAGATCGACGAGCGCGCGAAGAACGAGGAAGAGCTCGCCGAGTTGCTGCCGCTGGCCGAAAAGCTCGAAGGCATCACCCGCAACGTCGGCATGCACGCGGGCGGGGTGCTGATCGCGCCAGGCCGGCTCACCGATTTCTGCCCGCTGTACCAGGCCGAAGGCTCGGACGCAGCGGTGTCGCAGTTCGACAAGGACGACGTCGAGGCGATCGGCCTGGTCAAGTTCGACTTCCTCGGCCTGCGCACGCTGACCATCCTGGCCGAGGCGGTGCGCTTCGTGCAGCGCCAGCCGGGGATGGAGAACTTCCGCCTGGAGGACCTGCCGCTCGACGACCCGGCGGTCTACAAGCTGTTTGCCGACGGCAACACCACTGCGGTGTTCCAGTCCGAATCGCGCTCGGCCAAGGACCTGGAAAAGAAACTCAAGGGCGACTGCTTCGAGGACATCATCGCGCTGATGGCGCTGAACCGGCCGGGGCCATTGGGTTCGGGCATGGTCGACGACTTCATCGCACGCAAGCAGGGCAAGCAGAAACCGGAATACTTCCATCCCGACCTCGAGCCAGTGCTGAAATCGACCTACGGCATCATCGTCTACCAGGAACAGGTGATGCTGGTGGCGCAGATATTGGCGGGCTACAGCCTCGGCGCCGCCGACATGCTGCGGCGCGCCATGGGCAAGAAAAAGCCCGAGGAAATGGCGCAGCAGCGCACGATTTTCCTCGAAGGCGCAGCCAGGCGCGGGGCCGATACCAAGGTCGCCGAACGCCTGTTCGATCTGATGGAGAAATTCGCCGAATACGGTTTCAACAAGTCGCACTCGGCGGCCTATGCGCTGGTGGCCTACCACACCGCCTGGCTCAAGGCCTATTACCCGGCCGAATTCATGGCGGCGACGATGTCGTCCGAAATGTCCGACACCGACAAGGTGCGCGTGTTCTACGAGGACTGCCGAGCCAATGGACTGGTCATGCTGGCGCCCGACATCAACCTGTCGGACTATCGTTTCGAGCCGGTTGGAAAAACCGAAATCCGCTACGGCCTCGGCGCGATCAAGGGCAGCGGCGAGGCGGCGATCGGCGCCATCGTCGCCGAGCGCGAGGCGAATGGCCCGTACAAGGGGCTGTTCGACCTGACGCGGCGGGTCGACAAGCGCTATCTCAACCGCCGCGTGCTCGAGGCGCTGGTGAAGGCGGGGGCGTTCGACAGCCTTAACGATCATCGCGCCAGCTTGATGGCGTCAGTCGGCGCCGCGCTGGAAACGGCCGACCGGGCGGCGAGGAGCGGCGGTCAGGTCGGGCTGTTCGGCGAGGCGCTCGACGGCGGCGGCGAGGACCTGATCGACGTGCCGCTGTGGCCGGAACAGGAAAAACTGCTGCAGGAAAAATCCGCTCTCGGCTATTTCTTCAGCGGCCATCCCTTCACCTCATATCTGGCCGAGGTGTCGGGGTTCGCCAAACGGCAGCTCGACAGCCTGGAGCCATCGCGCGATCCGGTGATGCTGGCCGGCATCGCCGTTTCGCTGCGTACCCAGATGACGCGGCGCGGCAAGATGCTGATCCTGCTGCTGGACGACGCCACCGCGCAGGTCGAGGTGGTGATCTTCAACGAACTCTACGAGCAGAGCCGGCATTTGCTGAAAGACGACGCTCTGCTGATCATCGAGGGCAAGGTCAACCGCGACGACTACTCGGGCGGCGTGCGGGTGACCGCGGAACGGATCTACGACCTGGCCGGGGCACGCACCCGCTTCGCCCAGGGGCTGCAGCTGGTGTGCAATGGCCAGTCGAACGGCCGCACGCTGAGCGAATTGCTCGCCCCCTACACGATGCAGGACGGGGGATGCCCGGTGTGGGTGGATTACCGCAACCAGAATGCACGCTGCCGGGTGCGGCTGGGAGAGGACTGGCGGGTGCGGCTGGACGACCGCCTGATCGAGTCCCTGGGAAGCTGGCTCAAGCCCGAAGCGGTCAACGTCATTTACTGAACGTTGCCCGCATCTGACACATAACTACCAATTCAGGATTTTCTTGCAATAAAGTGTTGACACGAAATAAATAATATTAGATTATTCTAATAACGCTGAAGTCGCCGCAACGGTACTTTGGTGTTGTCTCCTCCAATCCTCCTCCTTTGGTGGATACTCTGCCCGGCTCTTCACTGAGCTGGGCATTTTTTTGCCTGCCTGATATGAGCGTCCCGGTTGTTAGCCGGCACCGCGCCTAATCGGTCCGCTTCTCGAATCCGCTGAACTGGCCGTGTGCCTCGCTGAGCTCGATCCGGTCCACCCGCGCTTGCGGCGGGCCGCTGCGTGCCCAGGTGATGAGCGCATCGACGACTTCGGTCGAGCCCTGGATCACGGCTTCCACCGAGCCGTCGGGCGAATTGCGCACCCAGCCTGCCACGCCCAGACGCTCGGCCTCGCGGCGCATCGACTCGCGATACCACACGCCTTGCACGCGGCCATGGATGCGCAGGTGCTGCGTTTTCACGGGCGTCTTACTTCACCTTCATGCCCGGCTGCGCGCCGCTGTCCGGCGCCAGGATGAAGAGGCCGGGCGCGTCGCCTGAGGCCGCCAGCACCATGCCTTCGCTCATGCCGAACTTCATCTTGCGCGGAGCAAGGTTGGAGACCATCACGGTCAGCCGTCCCACCAGCGCCTGGGGCGCATAGGCCGACTTGATGCCCGCGAATACTTGGCGCGTGCCCAGATCGCCCAGATCAAGCGTCAGCCGCAGCAGCTTGTCGGCGCCTTCGACGTGCTCCGCATTGGCGATGCGCGCGATACGCAGGTCGATTTTCGCGAAGTCGTCGATGCTGATGGTTTCGGCCACCGGCTGTGCGGCATTGACCTGCGCTTCGGCGTGGCGTACCGGCGCGGGGGCGGGCGTGGGTTCGAGATTCTGCTTGTTGGCGTCTACCATGGCTTCGATGGATTTGGGGTCGATACGGGTCATGAGGTGGGTGTACGAATTAATGCAGTGGCGGATGAACAGGCTCTGTGCATCGTCCCAGGCCAGCGGCGGGACATTGAGGAAGGCTTCGACCTGCTCGGCGAGTTTCGGCAGCACCGGCTTCAGGTACAGGGTCAGCAGGCGGAAGCAGTTCAGCGCGACCGTGCAGACCTCATGTAATCGATAAACGGCTTCGGGCTTCTTCGCCAGTTCCCAGGGTTTTTCGTCGGCTACGTACTGGTTGGCGCGGTCGGCCAGCGCCATGATTTCTCTTAACGCTTTGGCGTAGTCGCGTGCCTCGTAGTGAGTCGCGATCGAATCCGCGGCGGCCTGGAATGCGCCGATCAGTTCGAGGTTGGCCACCCCGTCGGCGAGCTTGCCGTCGAAATTCTTGTGGATGAAACCGGCGGTGCGGCTGGCGATGTTGATGAACTTGCCGACCAGATCCGAATTCACCCGCGCGACGAAATCGTCGAGATTGAGGTCGATGTCTTCCATCGTGCCGTTCAACTTGGCGGCGTAGTAATAGCGCAGCCACTCGGGATTCAGCTTCTGCGCGAGATAGCTTTCGGCCGTTATGAACGTGCCGCGCGACTTCGACATCTTCTGCCCGTTCACCGTCAGAAAGCCGTGCGCGTACACCGCCGTCGG
>DASVPF010000017.1:0-2769 GCA_036382965.1 Thiobacillus sp. | reverse complement strand
ACTGCGCGACGGCCGCGATAGCCGCTGCCGCGGCAGTGGCCGCAACCGCTGCCCCGAGCAGACCTGGTACGTGCCGCCGCCTCCCCCGCCGCCACCTCCCTACGTGCCGCCGCCACCGCCGCAGGCACCCGCCCTGCCCTTCAGCTACATGGGGCGCTGGACGGACACCGGCCAGACCACGTATTACCTGGCGCGCGGCACGCTGCCGGTGAGCGTGCGGCCGGGCCAGGTGCTCGACGGCGTATGGCGGCTCGAGCCGGTGGCCGGCGGCATCTTGAATTTCACCTACCTACCGCTGAACCAGACGCGCAGCCTGCGCACAGGAGATTGAGTTGCCACGCACCCGCCATTTTCGCCTGACCGCCGCATTACTCGCCATGAGCCTCGCCCTGAGCCTGGCCGGCTGCGCCAGCAAGGGCCTGACCGAGGGGCGCGAACTGATCGCCACCGGCCAGATCGAAGCCGGGATTGCCCGGCTGCGCACGGCCATGGCCGATGAACCCGACAACATCGAGCTCAAGGCGGCCTACCACACGCAGCGCGAACGCCTGACCAGCACGCTGCTTACCCAGACCCAGCAGGATCTCGACGCCGGACGCTTCGATGCGGCCGAAGCCACCCTGAACAAAGTGCTGGCGATCCACCCCGAAAACCCGCGTGCGCTCACCCTGCTGGACAACCTCGCCGCAGCACGCCAGAACCAGCAGCGCTTGCAGGCCGCCACCCAGGCTCTGGCGGCCGGCCGGCCGGCCGAGGCGGAACAGGCGGCGCGCCTGATCCTGGCGCAGACGCCGGGACATACCGGCGCGCAGGCGCTGCTGCGGCAGATCCAGGCAGCGCGCACGCCCGACGAACTCGGTCCGCCCGAACTCGGCGCGGCGTATCGCAAGCCGGTCACGCTGGAATTTCGCGATGCGCCGCTGCGCAACGTGTTCGACATGATCTCCCGGCAGTCGGGCCTCAATTTCGTGTTCGACAAAGATGTGAGGATGGACACCAAGGCCACGCTGTTTGCACGCAACACGCCGATTGCCGATGCGCTGGACATGCTGCTGATGACCGGCCAGTTGGCGAAGAAGGTGGTCAACGCCAATACCCTGCTGATCTATCCCGACCAGCCGCAAAAGCAGAAGGCCTACCAGGACCTGATGGTGAAGAGCTTCTATCTGGGCAACGCCGACGCCAAGTCGACCATGGCGATGCTGCGCACGCTGGTCAAGACCCGGGACATGTACGTGGACGATCGGCTGAACCTGCTGGTGATGCGCGACACGTCCGACGCCATCCGCCTGGCGGAAAAGATCGTTGCGGTGCAGGACCTGGCGGAGCCGGAAGTGATGCTCGAGGTCGAGGTGCTCGAGGTCAAGCGCGGGCGGCTGCTCGATCTGGGCGCGCAGTTTCCGAACCAGTTCGGCCTGTTGAACACGATCACCACGGAGAATGCCGTACCGATCAACGGCGGCGCGGTGACCACCACGACCACCACGCTCTCGCCGCTGCCGCTGACGGTGGACAAGCTGCGCCACATCACCGGGGCCGAAATCACGATGAACAGCCCGGTAGTCAACCTCCTGGAAAACCACGGCGATGTCAACATCCTGGCCAACCCGCGCATCCGGGTGAAAAACCGCGAGAAGGCCAAAATCCACATCGGCGACCGGGTGCCGGTCATCACCTCCAACACCACCTCGACCGGCGTGATTTCGGAATCGGTGTCCTATCTGGACGTCGGCCTCAAGCTCGACGTCGAACCCAGCGTGCTGATGCGCGAGGACGTGCAGATCAAGGTGGGGCTTGAGGTGTCCAGCATCGTGCGCGAGATCCGCAGCAGCAGCGGCACGCTGACCTACCAGATCGGCACCCGCAACGCCGGCACCACGCTGCGCCTGAAGGACGGCGAGACCCAGGTGCTGGCCGGGCTGATTTCGGACGAGGACCGCAAGTCATCGACCGGCATTCCCGGCCTGAGCGATCTGCCGCTCATCGGCCGCCTGTTCTCCGACCACCGCGACGAACGCAACAAGACCGAGATCGTGCTCCTGATCACGCCGCGCGTGCTGCGCAGCGACGCCACCCAGCAACCAGCGTTGACCGAATTCCGCGGCGGCACCGAGAACGCCATCGGCGGCGGGCTCGCGCTGCCCTTTGCGCCCGCAGCGGAACAACCGCCGCAGGAGCAGCCGGTACCCGCCGACGCGCACGCCGAGCCGCCGGCCGACGCTGCGCCGAACGTTCCCGTCCCGCAGATTCCGCCGCCCCCCGTTCCGGGCGAGTAGGCCATGCCACGGCGTAGCGGCGGATTCAGTCTGATCGAGCTGATGGTCACTCTGGCCATCCTCGCGCTGCTCGCCAGCGTGGCGGTGCCGTTCGCCCAACTGGTGCAGCAGCGCCGCCAGGAAACCGAACTGCGCGAGTCGCTGCGGCGGATTCGCACGGCGCTCGATGCCTACCAGCAGGCCTACAAGGAGGGCCGCATTCAGAAAATCGAGGGCGGCAGCGGCTACCCCCCCGATCTCGACGTATTGTGGAAAGGCATTGCCGATACAACCCAGATCGATGCCGCAAAGAAAATCTACTTCCTGCGCCGCCTGCCGCGCGATCCGTTCTACCCCGATCCGGCCGCGCCGCCTGCCGAAACCTGGGGCCTGCGCAGCTACGCCAGCCCGCCCGACGCGCCGGTGGCGATCAGTTCGCGCCCCTCGGTCAGGCCCCTGCTGGCGCAGCCGGCCAGGACCAGGGCGAGGCTCATGGCGAGTACTGCGGCGGTCA
>DASVPF010000016.1:0-5882 GCA_036382965.1 Thiobacillus sp. | reverse complement strand
CGCGATCAGCATGCCCAGCGTATGCGGGTCGAGTTTCTGGTAGAGCAGGGTGTTGCTCGGGCGGTTGCCGGGGAAGACCTTGTGCGGAGCCAGCGATTTGGCTTCTTCGCGGCTCATGCCCTGGGCGATCAGCTCGGCCTCGATGACGGCGCGCGATTTGCCCTTCAGTAGCGCCTCGGTCTGCGCCAGGCAGTTGGCCAGCAGCCACTCGTGCTGGTCGGCGAGCGGCGTGGGGTTGACCGCTGCCACCAGAAAATCCGTCGGGATCAGGCGCGTGCCCTGGTGCACCAGTTCGAAAAACGCATGCTGGCCGTTGGTGCCGGGTGCACCCCACACGATCGGCCCGGTGTTGTAGTTGACCAGCTTGTTGGTGCGGTTGACGTTCTTGCCGTTCGATTCCATGTCGAGCTGCTGCAGGAAGGGCACTAAGAGACGCAGGCGCTGGTCGTAAGGGAACACGCCGTAGGTGTCGGTGCCCCAGAAGTTGGCGTACCAGATGCCGAGCATGCCGAGGATCACCGGCATGTTGGCTTCCAGCGGCGCTTCCCTGAAGTGGATGTCCATCGCGTGCGCGCCCGCGAGCAGCGCCTGGAAGTTGCCCCAGCCGATCTGCAGCGCGATCGACAAACCGATCGCCGACCACAGTGAATAGCGCCCGCCGACCCAGTCCCAGAAAATGAACATGTTGTCGGGGTCGATGCCGAAGGCTTCGACCGCCTGCGCGTTGGTCGACAGCGCGACGAAGTGGCGTGCGACCGCGGCCGGCGCGTGCAGTGCGGCCAGCAGCCAGGCCTTGGCCGAGTTGGCGTTGGCCAGGGTTTCCAGCGTGGTGAAGGTTTTCGAGGCGACGATGAACAGCGTGGTCTCGGGATCGAGGTGCGCAAGCGTGCCGGCGAGATGCGCGGGATCGAGGTTGGAGACGAAATGCACCCGCACGTTTTCCACCGCGTAATGGTCGAGCGCCGCGCACACCATGGCGGGGCCGAGGTCGGAGCCGCCGATGCCGATGTTCACCACGTCGCGGATCGGCTTGCCGGTGTGGCCGCGCCAATTGCCGTTGTGGATCGACTCGACGAAGCGCTGCATGCGCTTGAGCACCTTGGCGATTTCGCGCTCGACGTCCATCCCTTCCACCACCAGCGGCGGGCGTACCGGCGCGCGCAGGGCGGTGTGCAGGACCGCGCGCCGCTCGGTGAAGTTGATGCGCTCGCCACTAAACAGGGCGTTGCGCATGGCCTCCAGTTCGGACTCGCGTGCCAGCTGCATCAGGTGCTGCATCGTCTCGGACGTGACGCGATTCTTCGAATAGTCGAGCAGCAGGTTGCTGCAGCGCAGCGACAGATGGTCAAAGCGATCGGCATCCTCACGGAATGCACTGCGCATGTCGAATGCGCGCATGGCCTTGAAGTGCTGTTCCAGTGCCTTCCAGGCGGGTAGGTGTTTGAGCGGTTTCATGAATGGGCCTATAGGAGGCAGGCTTCGAAGGTATCATAAGCGGACTGCGCAGGTGCTAGCCAGGCAATGGCGCAGCGTTTTCTTCGATAGCGTTGGATGAGACAGCATGGTCACCGTGACACGGAACACACTCGTATACATTACCTATTCAATCCTCGATTCGCGCGGCATGGTCGTCGAACAGCACGATATCCCTGTGGGGTACGTACAGGGCGCCAACAGCGGCATATTGCCGGCGATCGAATCGGCGGTAGCGGGCCGCAAGGTGGGCGACCGCATCGAGATTACGCTGACGCCGGAAGAAGGGTACGGCCTGCGCGACGAGAGCCTGGTGTTTGTGGACGACATCGAGAACGTGCCGCCCGAATTCAGGCGCGTTGGCGCTGAAGTCATGTTCGAGAACGAGTCGGGCGAGACCAAGGTGTTTTACGTGACCTCGATCGCGGACGGCAAGCTCACGCTGGACGGCAATCCTTCGCTGGCCGGGCAGAGCGTGACCTGTCTGGTGAATGTGATGGACATCCGCGAGGCGACGCCGGAGGAAATCCGCAACGGCCGGCCACTCGACGTCAAAACCGGAACGGTTCATTAAACCAGGCATGTTCAACTGACGTAAAAAAGCCGGGAATCTCCCGGCTTTTTTTGTGCGTCACCCGCTTACTTGGCGGGACAGGCTTTGTCGCCGGGGATCTTGCCAGGCAGGAGCAGGAACTGCTCGAACGGGCCCATCACGGTCATGGCTTCCACCTTCGGACCGGAGAACTTGAGGCGGCCGAACATCATGGCCTTCATCGGGCCGTATTCACCCGCGCCCATTTCGTTCCAGCGCTCGGTGGTGGCATGCATCGTGTAGTCGACTTTGTAATCCATGCCGTGGTTCTGCACCGCGCCGCCATAGACGCACATGGCCTTGCCGTCCTTGGACGCAATCTTCATCTCGGTCTGGGTCGCTTCGCCGCAGTCGGTGCGATACAGGTGAATCATCTTGTAGCCGCGACCCGCATCGTTCTTGATCCATTTGTCAGCCAGCCCACTGGTCAGAATGGGGTTCTTGTTCCAGGCGTCGCACGCCTGCGCAGTCCACTCGGTAGACATCATGGCGGGCGCGGCGTGGGCGGCGGTTGCAAATACGGCCAGGGCGGCCAGCGCGATCGATGTGTATTTCATGGGTACCTCCTCCTTGTTGAATATTCGGGTTACAGCTTGGTTGTATACGAAGAAGCAAACTCTCCGAGGCTGCACGGTAATCATGCCGTGCCGGCTTGTCAATGCGGCAAGCCGGTTTTTTATACCGCGGGCCGCATGCAGCGCACCCGCCCGAGCGTATGGCCGGGTTGCACGCACGAATATTTATAGTATCCGGTTATTCGTTTTTTACTATCTGCTTATGGCGGGGCCAGACTTTGTTCGACCAGCTGGATGCGACGGGCGAGGCGCTCCTGTTCTGCCGCATTGCCCTGATCGATCGCCTGCTGCTGTTGCAGTTTCAGATACGTGAGCAGCGGTTGCCGCCAGCCTTGCGACGAGGCGGTTTCCACCGCCAGCGCCAGCGAGGCCGCATCGGCTTCCCGGCGCATCAGCAGCAGGCTGGCGTCGAGCAGGCGCGCCAGCGGGTCGTCGATCCGGCCCAGCACCGCGCGCCGGCTGTCGGCCGGGGCGCGCACCAGATCGCGGTGCTGGCCGGGCAGCAGGGCGGTGTCGAGGCCGTCCCAGCGCAGGGTGAGGAAGCGGTAATAGGCCTGATCCGCTGCGTCGGGGCTGGGGCCGGCCAGCGCGGCATACTCGGTGCAGGCATCGTCGATCAGCATGGCACGGCGGGTGGCGCAGTGCACCAGCCACAGGCGGGCGGTTTCCGCCACCCGGCCGGCGCCGCCGGTGGCGGCAACCGCCTGCCGGAAATAGCGTTCGGCCAGCGTGTTTTCGCCGCGCAATGCGTATTTCTGGTAGCGCTCGATCAGGTCGGCCGCATCGCGCTTCCAGTCGGGCGGCGGCGGGCCGCCGCTGCCGCAGGCGGCGAGCGTGAGCAGGCAGGCAGACGCGAGCAGGGATTTCATGGCAGCTTCACCTCGGGCGGCTGGCGCGCAAACGGCCATTTTTTGTTGATCTCGCCGATCAGCCCGTTGGCCTTGCGCACCGCATCGTCGATCTCGGCGCGCAGCGTGGCGAGGTCCTGCGTGCCGTCCTTGACGCTGGCGGAAATCGCCACGGCATTCGCCATCACGGCGTCGGCCTTCTTCAGACTGGACTGCGCGTCGTTCAGCATCAGCCGCACCTGGGCCAGCGACGCGCGCGTCTGGTCGGCCATGCCGTTGGGCGCGAACAGCCATTGGTCGGTCTTGGCGGTCATGCCGTCGAGCTTGGTGATGAGGGCGCGGGTCTTGTCGAGCGAATCGGTGACCGCGCGCGCCTTGTCCGGGCTGCCGAGCAGGCCTTCGAGCATGCCGTATTCGCCGGTCATGCGTCCGGTCACGGTCTGGACGTTGGCCAGCGTGGCGTTGATTTCGCCATCCTTGCGGGTGAGGTGCTCGACGTTGGCGAGGATCGCCTTGACCCGCTCGACCAGCACCGGAATCTCCTTGCTGATGTCGGAGGTGAGCAGCAGCATGGTGGCATTGTCGGCCAGCGCCGGGGCGTTGAGGTCGGGCGATTCGACGCGGATCCTGGCGCCGCCGACCAGCGGTTTGTCGAGGGTGAAGGTGCTGGTCTCCTTCAGCCATTTGGCATTGCGCCCGAGGAACTCGGCACGGATGACGACGCCGCCGCCGTCGTTCAGCCCGAGCGTGGTGACGCGGCCGATTTCGATGCCCGAGAACACGACCGGCACGCCCGGTGCAACGCCGTCGGCGCTGGCTGCGGCCAGTTGCAGGTGGAAGGTTTTCTCGAAGAAGCCGCGCGCATGCAGCAGATACACGATGAAGGCCGCGGCCAGCAGCAGCGACACGGCGGCAAACACCCCAACCTTGAAATGCAGTTTATTCATTGCGCATGAAGTGCCTCGCTATACAGCACCTGGTTCCAGTTGAAGTCGTAAATCTCCCAGCTGCCCGTCATCTCCGGACGCGCCGCAAGCTCGCCGATGAAGGCAGGATAGGGCACATCGTAAAGCATGGCCGCGGGGCGGTCGATGACCAGGCGCGGGCGCTTGAGGATGAGCGCGCGCGCCAGCTTGGTCACGAAGCGCTGGGCCGGCGTCATGTCGGGATCGCGCAGCGCGGCGATGTCGGCGTATCCCAGCTGGTCCAGCAATTGCTGCGCCTGGCGGTTCGACTCGGCCGCGCTGAAGTGGCGCTGGTACAGCGGGATCAGCGCAATGTTGTCGCGCGCCGAGAGGTTCGCCCGCAGCGGCAGCTCGTGCGAGACGCGCGCGACGTCGTCGGGCAGGGCGGCGACCGCGGCCAGCAGCGCGGCGCGGTCGGCAAACGCTGTCAGATGTATTTGAGCGCTAATGACACCACCTCGATCGCCACGATGGCGAAGAACACCCGCATCATGCCGCGCAGCACGGAGACCGGCACCATGAAGAGTTTTTTCGGCGTCTCCAGCCCGGCGGTAACCGGGATCAGCGTGACCGCCAGCCCGAACAGCGCACACTTGGCGACGAGCCCCGCCACGATCCTGAAATCGAAAACCTTTGCTATGGTTTGAGTGAAGGGGGCAAAGCCTGCCGTGGTCTGGCCGTAAATCGCGAGATAGGCCAGCAACAGCGCGAGCAGCCCGGCCAGGCCGGCCAGGGTGACGACCGACACCACGCCGCCGATCAGCCGCGGCAGGAACTCGAACTGCATCGGCGGAACCCTGCAATGCGCCAGCGCATCCAATTCATTGTTGACCTGCATCAGCGCGACTTCGGTGTTGATCGCACTGCCCGAACGCAGGGCGACGAAGAGCGCAGTCAGGAAGGGCAGCAGTTCCAGCACCAGCACGCGGATGGTCATTTCGCTGGCGAACGCAGTGAGGCCGAAGTCGCGTGCGGTGGACAGGATGATGGTGATGATGAGCCACGAAATAACCACGGCGTAGCCGAGGAACACATGCAGAATCTGCACCGCGGTGAAGTACACCTGTTTCACCACCACGTCGAAGGTGGCGCGGTTCCAGGTGGCGGGTTCCAGCAGCAGCAGGCCGGCCCGGGCCAGAAAGGCGGCCGTGCCGTAGCCGACGGTGAACCAGCCGACGACCTTGGCGCCGAGCGATTCGATGGAAGCCGCAAGAAAATTCATCGCGGCATCTTAACAGGCTGGCGAGAAACTCCACCGGGCCGCGACGCGGGCTTTCCGGGATGGGCCGCAAGGCGCGGCGGGAAGCGAAGGGTCGTTCCCTTCGCGAGCGGCGCAACACAGCGGACCGCCCGGAAAGCCCCGTCCCTTCGGGTTTGCCCGGGAAAGGCCCGTCTGCGGCGTTGCGAGCCTCGGCATCGTAGAGCGACT
>DASVPF010000015.1:0-3258 GCA_036382965.1 Thiobacillus sp. | reverse complement strand
ATTCGCCCGGACGCGGGAACTTGGGTGCGCGCGAAAATCCGCCCCACACCGGATCGAAGGCCTGCGCCAGATCGCGCACGCCCGCGGCAAGCGGCGCGTCGTTCAGGACGGGCTGCGCGCCAGCCACCGGCTGCTGCTGCGTTAGCGCAGCGCGCACCGCCACGTTCTGCTCCAGGATTTCGCTTCGCCGCTCGTGCCAGGCGCGCGCGACGTTTTCCATCAGGCCGATGAAGCCCGGCAGTTGGTAGCGCGGTGTCTTGGGAAAATAGGTGCCGGCAAAGAACGGCGTCTGGTCGGGCGTGAGGAACACCGTCAGCGGCCAGCCGCCGCCGCGCTGGGTTAAAAGCTGATGCGCGGCCTGGTAGATCTGGTCGAGGTCGGGGCGCTCCTCGCGGTCAACCTTGATGTTCACGAACAGGCGGTTCATCACCGCCGCCACCTCCGCATCCTCGAAGCAGTCGTGCGCCATCACGTGGCACCAGTGGCAGGCCGAATAACCGATCGACAGCAGGATGGGCTTGTCCTCGCGGCGCGCTTTTTCCAGCGCTTCCGCGCCCCACGGGTACCAGTCGACCGGGTTGTCGGCATGCTGCAGCAGATAGGGGCTGGGTTCGTTAGCGAGACGATTGGGCATGGCCGCATAATAGTTGATTAAATCAGTCAACAATTGTACGCTTGCTGCCAATCGCAAAAAACGCAGGAGTGCTTCATGTCGCAAGAATTATTCGCCGCCGCCCAGTCGGGCGACGCCGCCAAGATCAAAACCCTGCTGGACGCCGGCGCCGATCATGCCGCCGCCGACGAAGCCGGCGAAACCGCGCTGATGCACGCGGCCCGGGGCGGCCACGCGGCCGCGGTGCAGGTCCTGATCGCCGCCGGCGCCGACGTCAACACCGCTTCGCCGCACGGCTGGACTGCGCTTGCCAAGGCTGCCTACAACGGCGAAACCGGGCGCGGCTACGTCGAGGTCATCGAAGTGCTGGCCGATGCCGGCGCCACGCTCGACGCGCGCATCTTCTTCGGCATCACCCCGCTGATGCTCGCGGCCGGCGGCGGCGACGCCGCGGTGGTGGAATGGCTGATCAACCATGGCGCCGACGTGCTCGCCACCAACGAAGGCGGCCGCACCGCGCGCCTGATGGCGAGCGACAAGTTCTATGTGGACGTGATCAACCTCTTGACCGAAGCCGAACGCCAACTCGGCGTGCAGGAAGACGGCTCGTGCTCGTCGACGAAAAGCGTGGTGAAGCCGCAGGTGGTCAACTTGATGAAGCCGACCACGCATTGACCGGTCTGGGCTGCGGAACGTCCGTTCGCCCCTCTCCCGCTTGCGGGAGAGGGGAAATATGTCAAGTCAGCGCTCCAGCCAGTCGATCAAGCCCTGCCACTGTTCCACGTCGCGCTCGGCGACGTGATGCGGCAGATCGAACAGGCTCTTGCCCTCGAACGCCGCGTTGACGTAGTGCTGGGTGTTGCGCAGATGCGCCAGCACCGGCAGGTCCTGCTTCTCCATGAACTGCTCCAGCGTGACGCCGGCGCGAGTGCGCGGATCGACGCGCATCCCCACCACGCCGACGAAGGCATGGCCACGGCGCACCGCCTTCTCGGCGTGCAGCGCAGCGATAAAATCCTGGCCGGCGCGGATGTCGATGGCGATCTGCTTCAACGTACGTTTCGGTTTGCCCATATATCTCCCTCTAGAACTGTGTTGGCAGGGCGGTCTGGACTCGAACCAGAATTCGGCGACCCATAATCACCTGTCCTAACCCTTGGACGACCGCCCCGCATTGGTAGGGTGAACGGGAGTCGAACCCGTGTTCGGCGATCTGTAGCCACCTGTCCTGACCGCTAGACGATCACCCCAGGAACGTTCATCCCAACCGCTTCTTGCCCGCCGCACGGGCCCGCCGCCAACGTTCCTTGGTTGCCCGGATGATGTTCGCGCGTCCGCGCGCACTCAGCCTGCGTTTGGGCTTCTCCTCCTTGATTTGCGGTGGCGCCGCGCCGTTCAGTTGCACCCGTACCTCCTGGATGCGCCGTTCGATATCGTCGCGCCTGGCCTGGTAGCCCACTAACGCGTGTTGAAGTATTTCAATGCGATCTATCGTCAATTTCATCGTCTGTGTCTTTTCCTTTTGACTACTTACTTGTCATCCTTCGAGTCCAACTGGACGTACGCCGCCAGGCGCCAGTGCGCCAGCGGCGCGCGGAACAACTCCGCAAGGTCCTCCGTCCTCGGGTCGCGCGCCGCGATCCGGGCCAGCACCGCGCGGTGCTGCGGGTCGGGCGCGGCCTCTCCCGCCTCCCACCGAATCACGCACCTCCGATTGGGGCTGATAGGGATCTTCATCTTCGCAGCCACTTTGGTGATCTCGTTGGCGAGGTCCTCTTGGCCCCATCGCATCCGTTCCCGCAGGTCCACGACAGCCTTGCGGAGGCCCCGGTGCATCGCGTCTGTGGTTTGTTTCAAGCAGCAACTTGACCGCCTTCGTTTTTCGCGTGCCACGCGCGGAGATACGCATCGGCCTCCGCGATGGGCATGCCTTTTTGCCGTGCACACCGGCGCACGCGTTGGCACCGGCTGGCGCGTCCTGCGACGAGTCCGCACACGTACTGCCTGCTCGCCCCGCTCTTGGGCGGGACGATCACGCGGCCGCACACTTCGCACGGGAAGGACGGACGCGGAGGGAGGCATCGCTTGGGTTCCCGTTCACCGCAGAGCCAGGCGTACAGGCAGGCGCCGCGCACCAGGATCGTCACTCGCCGGCCAGCACGACCGGCAGCGGTGAACAGGGACGACTTCATGCTTGACGTGACCTGATCGCCGGGGAAGGAGATCCGCAACGCCTCGTCGTCATGCAGCAGAGCCAGGCGGCACACGACGGCATCCCAATAGCCTTTATCGACATTGGGCGGGCACGGCGGCGGGATTTCAGTCCGGAGGATCACGTCGCCTTCTGGTTCTCTGTACATGGTGGGCAATCAAGAGCGCCGTCGATCTTCCGCGCGCCGCCGCACCACCGCCTCACACGCACTCCACGCAGATCGAGTCCTCGACGGAGTTGCAGCACGGCCCGTACATCCGGCCGCACTTCTCGCAACCGCACAGGTCGTCCGCGCTCTTGACGGGCTCGCCGCAGACCTCGCAGGTCTGCTCGCCCCGCTCCGGCTTGGCCATCATGGTCGCCATTTCAGTTCCCCTGTATCGCGTATCCCTTGAGCACGGTGAGATTCTGGCCGTGCAAATCGACCCATCCA
>DASVPF010000014.1:0-9565 GCA_036382965.1 Thiobacillus sp. | reverse complement strand
AACGCTGCGCGCGCCGGACGGTATGCCGCAGATGCCCCAGCGCGCTGCGATGGTCGCACAGCATCGCTTCCGCGAGCGGCGCCACCTGCACTTCGCGGAAGAACGTATCCAGGCCCATCATCAGCAGCGCCTGCTTCACGTCGACGAGTTCGTAGGTCTGGTTGCGATGTTTGTGCGTCTGCATGTGGTGCAGCAGCCTGACCGTCATCAGCGGATCGTCGGTCACCACGGCGGCAATGTTGCGGGCGTTGAGCTGCGCGTCGTCGACGCGCAAACGGTCGAGTTCGTGCGCGGTGCGTTGCAGCACGGGGATGTCGGCCCCCCCTAGAAAGGCGAGCCAGTCGGTCAGGCTCTTCGATTGCTGCGACATCATCCCTCCCTGACGGTCAAGGCATGGATAGCGAGGGCGCCGAAAAATCAGCACGACGGCTGACGGAGCGCGCCTATCCCCTCGTGAAGAAAATTCGAAGCCCTCTACTTGTCTATCGGCACGCCCGGCCATCCCTGAAGTGCGGGCCGCCGGTAGCGCCGGCCTTCAGCCATCTCCCGGTCATGGCGCCGTTCCCAACCGTGTCGAACTTGCTATAAAGAGGACTCGCCTTACCGGCTTCGGCTCATTATGAACCGGGCCGCCTGGTGAAAACCTGGTGAATGAAAGGAGACTGCCATGGCACGCAAATACATCGATTGCAGAGAGTTCCCGAGCGAGATGAACTGCTCGGTCATGATTTCCGCAGACAGCGAAACCGAATTGCTGGAAGCTGCGATCCAGCATGCCGTCACGGTGCATCACGAGCGAGACACACCGGAACTGCGCAATCAGTTACGCACCCTGTTCAAGGACATGCCCCTAGCCAAGGCTGCGTGATTCTCAGCGCACCGGGTCAGGTACGGACGGGGTGGCGCAGGCTGCCCCGCTCCATCTGTAACCATCGATTTTTCTGATGACCAGAGTCTGTCGTTTAGCCTTGAAAATCCCGCACCCCGACCCATACTTGTTGTGTAGGCGTCCTGCCTACTTCTTGTTCAAATCGTAGGAGAAATCATCATGGCAAATCTTGCCCGCTTTGATCCATTCAGTTTGACGCGACTGGATCCCTTCGAAAGCATGATGCGCGACTTCATGCCCTTATCGACGCGATCATCCATGTTGCGGCCAACGAGCGAACCGGCCATCGCTATCGAGGTTCAGGAGATGGATAACGCCTACCTGGTGGCGGCGGAACTCCCCGGGGTGAAGAAAGAGGATATCGACATCAGCATCACAGGTAATCAGGTCACGCTCAATGCCGAATGCAAGCAGGAAAAAATGGCTTCGGGTGCCAAGGAGTGGTGTAGCGAACGCTGGTATGGAAAAGTCAGCCGCACCATCCAGTTGCCGCTGGAAATCGAAGAGAAGAGCGCGGACGCCACCTACGCCGATGGCGTGCTGCATCTGACCCTGCCCAAGAAAGCGTCCAGCATGGCCAAAAAACTGGAGATCCATTAGCAGCGAAAGAAAGTACGCCTTGCCCCGACACCGGAAAGCGTCAGCGCCTATCGGGGGAGAGTCGTCCACCGTCCCATTTCAGTCGGACGCCCCACGGAATAGACATCCATCATGAAGCGGCGCACTTTTCTGACAGCTGTCACGGCCACCCCCCTGGCCGTGGCAGGGCTGGGCTCAGCGCGGTCGGCTGCAGCGGCAAGCGACCCCGCCTTAGACGACATGCGCCGTAACTGGAAGGCACTGCTGGCACCGGATGTGGATGTGACGCTCTCCACCGAACCGCTGCGCAAATCCGAAGTGGAGTGGAAAAAGAGCCTCACCAAGATGCAGTTCGACGTGCTGCGCGAGGAAGGCACCGAGCGCCCGTTTTCCAGTCCGCTCGACAAGGAGAAGCGGCGGGGAGTCTACGCCTGTGCCGGCTGCGGCCTGCCGCTGTTTACCTCGCGTATGAAGTACGACAGCGGCACCGGCTGGCCCAGTTTCATCACCAACATTCCCGGCCATCTCGCCACCAAAAAGGATTTCAAGCTGGTCCTGCCACGCACCGAATATCACTGCATCCGCTGTGGCGGACATCAGGGCCATGTATTCGACGACGGCCCGCCGCCCACGCACGAACGCTGGTGCAACAACGGCGTAGCGCTCAGGTTCATCCCGACGCCGGGCTAGTGTCTGCGGCTAGACAGAAAACAAGAAAACCACGGGGTATTTTGGGTGGGAAGTCCGTCACCCCTTTCAAGGAGGGATCATGTTCAAGCGTATTCTGGTGGCGGTGGATGCGAGCCCAACCGGGAAACTCGCATTGCAGACGGCCATCCGGCTTGCCGCAGAGGCGCAGGCGCAATTGCGGATCGTGCATGCGGTCGATGTCGTGCACGTCAATCTGGACGCCGAGTTTCCCGATCAGTTCGACATGACGGACAGCCTCATCAAAAACGGGCGGAACATCCTGCGCGGCGCAGAAACGACCGCTGCGGCCGCCGGGGCTCTGTTCGAAACGAAGCTCATCCGGATCGACGCCCTGGATCAACGCATCCCCGAGGCCATCGCCAGCGAGGCCGAAACCTGGCCGGCCGATCTCATCGTCATCGGTACGCACGGCCGCCGCGGGTTGAGCCGGCTGTTTCTCGGCAGCGTCGCCGAAGGCGTCGCGCGCGTTGCGACCAAACCCGTATTGTTGATCCGCGAAACGTGACGATGGCGCAGCAGTAATTCAGCGCAAAGCCGAAGCGACTCAATTTCTGCGCAGCCTGCGCCCCAACTGCCACGCCACCCAGCCGCGTTGCAGCCAAGCGCCGACGCGACGCGGACGCCAGGCGGCAAGCAGGAGCGCGGCGCCCACCATCAAAACGGGGTGGCAGCGCAGATAGCGGAACACGGCCAGGCCCTGATCGGCCAGCGCCAGCCGCGCACGCCACGGCGCCATGGCATGCGCCAGTACGGTGCGCTGGGCCGCCGCCTGCGCCACCAGCAGGCGGCGGCGTTCAGCCAGACGGATCAATTGTTTGTTCATGATTCGAGTTGCTGCCGGTCTTTGGACAACTCCGCCAGGCTCGCCTCGAACAGCTTCGGCTTGGTCCGCATCTTGTGGAAGGCGAGCCCCCCCAACCCGGCGCCGACGATCAGGAAAAAACCGGTCAATCCACCCAGCGCCATGAGCCGGTGCGACTCCCAGAATACGACGGCAATCAGCATCGCCAGCAGGATCACGCCCACGCCCAGACAAAACAGCGCGCCCACCATCAGCACCAGCAATGTGGTCGAGTACGCCCGCTCGACGGCAATGTCGTTGGACAACAATTCGAGGCGCGTATGAACAATGCTGACCAGACTTGCCGACAGCGCCTTCAGGGAATCGAACAATCCCCCCGCAGCCTGGGGCGCCTCAGCCATCGTGGGCTCTAGCGCCGTCCGATCAGCAGGCCGACCACCAAGCCGACGCCGGCCGCAGCGCCGATGGCTTTCCACGGATTTTCGTGGACATACGCATCGGTCGCCCTGGCGGCCGCCTTGGTCCTGACCAGCAGTGCCGCCTGGGCATCGGCCATTTTTGCCTTGGCAACCGCAAGCGATTCCTGAGCCTTGGCACGCACCGCGGCCAAGGCCTCGCCACCCTGTCCGGCGGTGGCCTTCAGCAGGGCTTCCGCGTCGGCGATCACGATCTTGAAATCATTGACCAGCTGTTCCCTGGTCACCTCGGATGGATCCGTTTCGGCAGACAGATTTTGAGTGCTCATGGAGATTTTCCTTCGCGTCAGTATGTAGCGGGCATTTTCAAGAACAGTTCGCTTGAATTACAACCTTAGACACTCCTCAACCCATTGCAACCGATCGCCGGGTTGCCGGAATGGCGGCTATTGGGCGATGTGCATGCGGTGTGCGAGCAGGCCGACTGCCGCCACAGTGGCGAAGGCGGCGCCGGCGAGGAAAGTCGCCGATGCCCCAAACGCGCTCCAGAGCGCGCCCGCAATCACGCTTGCCAACAGCAGCGCGCCGCCGCTGACGAGATTGAATATCCCGAAAGCCGTGCCGCGCAGTTCTGCGGGCGCGGTGTCCGCCACCCGTTTCGACAACAGGCCCTGCGTGAAGGCCATGTGCAGGCCCCACAGCGCAGCGCCGGCGAAAGCCAGCCAGGGCGAGGTGGCGAAGGCCAGCACCCCGTCCGCGGCGATCAGCAAGACCAGCCCAAGGAGCAACAAGGTGCGCTGGCTCACGCGGTCGGCGGCGGCGCCGGCCGGATAGGCCGCGCCCGCATAAAAGACGTTCATCACGATCATCACCAGCGGCACGTAGCCGAGGTCGAGCCCGACGTCCCGCGCGCGCAGCACCAGAAATGCGTCGCTGAAACGCGCCAGCGTAAAGACCGCGCCGAGCAGCACGATGAACCAGTAAGGCCATCGCAGGCGCCGGGCATCGGCAAGCCTGAGCGGCGCCCGGGGTGCGCCGTCGGTGTGGGTGCGCTCGGGCTCGCGCACATAGACCGTCAGCAAGGCCACTGCGATAAAGGCCGGAATCACCGCGACCCACATCACCGCACGAATGTCGTTGGCGAAACCGATCATGAACACCACCGCCAGCAGTGGGCCGAGCAACGCGCCCACCGAATCGAGCGCCTGGCGCAGCCCATAGGCCGCACCGCGCAGTTGCGGCGGCGTGATGTCGGCCACCAGCGCGTCGCGTGGTGCACCGCGGATGCCTTTGCCGATGCGATCGACGAAGCGCGCCGCGAACACCCAGCCGACCGTATGGGCCAGCGGGAAAACGGGCTTGGTGAACGCCGCGAGCCCGTAGCCGAGAATCATCAGAAACTTGCGGCGGCCAAGATAATCACTGAGCGCGCCCGAAAAGACCTTCACGATCGAAGCCGTCGCTTCGGCCATCCCTTCGATGATGCCGACGGTGACCATCGACGCCCCCAGCACGCTGACCAGGAAGACCGGCAGCAGGCTGTGGATCAACTCCGACGAGGTGTCCATGAACAGCGAACCGAATCCCAGCGCCCAGATGCCCGCCGGCAAGGCCCGCCATGCCGGGAGCGAAACGCGGGGAGACGCAGACTTGTTCGACGGCGCGTTCATACGCGCCAGCTACACCGAGACGCCGCAATGCGGACATCGAGTCCGGGCATCATCGGCGGATCCGCTCAGGCCGCCTGGGCGATACGCTGCATGTCGGATTCGAGGATGGCCTCGACGTCCAGCGTGATCGCAACCTCCGCGCCGACGACCACCCCGCCCCCATCCATGGGCGCGTTCCAGTTCACGCCGTAGTCATGGCGGTTGATCGTTGCGGTCGCGGTGAAGCCGATACGGCTCACCGGCCCCAGATCCTTGCCGCCTTCCCAGTAGGGACACTGCCAGCGGCCCAGATAGCCGGCTTCCAGAATCACCGGGCGGGTCACGCCGCAGAGGCTGAGATCGCCCGCGACCTTGTAATCGGTTTCGCCCACGCGCCGAACCTCGCGGCTGACGAACGCAATGGCCGGATACTTCTCCACGTTCAGGAAATCCACCCCGCGCAAGTGCGCATCGCGCGCATCGTCTCCGGTCCAGATGCCCGCCGCATCGATCACCGCCTCGACCGCGGCGGCATCCGTCGGCTTGTCCGGGTCGAACACGATGCTGCCGTGCACATTCTTGAACAGGCCGCGCATCTGCGACACCATCATGTGGCGCACCGCAAACCCTGCGGCGGAGTGCCCCGGTTCAAATATCCATTTGGCCATGTCTGTGTCCTCCACGCTGCCCCCGGCTCCCTGCGATTCTGATTATAGGAAGTCGGCAGCGGCGCTATCGAGACATCCGCATTTCTTAGCTTAGATAGGTTTGCGGGGGCCGCAGGCTTCGCCACAGACACGCTGGACACAGTCCGCGTTGCAATAATTTCAGGGCGACCATGCGGGTGATACGCAGAATGTCCAGTACGGGCCTGAAGTGGCTTTTGCGGGCGCTGGCGATATAGATCGCCGGGATGGGTACCGCCAGGGGTACAACCCCCCGGCGCCCGGCTTCGATGATGACTTCGCTTTCAAAAACGAAACCACGGATTGGGTGGCAGGCCGCCCAGTATGCGCGCAACAGGGATGCAGGATAAATGCGGAAACCGGACTGGCTATCGCTGAGCGGGTAGCCCGCTGCCCAGGCAACCCAGAAGTTG
This sequence comes from Thiobacillus sp., assembly GCA_036382965.1. Taxonomy (GTDB): domain Bacteria; phylum Pseudomonadota; class Gammaproteobacteria; order Burkholderiales; family Thiobacillaceae; genus Thiobacillus. The sequence continues at coordinate 3,420 of DASVPF010000014.1, read as the reverse complement.
GCGAAACGATTCGCCAGATAACGGCTGGTCGGAAACTGGGTGCGGTCATGCATGCGGGATCCGATGATCAGGAAATCGGGGTGCATCCGGCTTGCTTCCAGTAGCCGGGGGATATCTTCCGCCCGATGCTGTCCATCCGCATCCATGGTCATGACCGCGGTCGCGCCGTGCTGCAGGGCATGTTCCATGCCGTGCCACAAGGCTGCTGCCTTGCCCCGATTGTGCGGCAGACGCAGCAGCGTGAGCGGCAAATCGGCGACGCATTGCGCAGTGGCGTCGGTCGAGCCGTCATCGACAACGATGACCCACGCGTGCTGCGCCAGGGCGGCCGAGGCGACCTGACGCAGGCTGGCCGCTTCATTGAAGGCGGGGATCACCAGCGCCATGGCGTGGGTCCCGCCTGCCACGCTCACGCCATGCCCCCATTCAGGCCGATGATCTGGGCGGTGAGATAAGCCGCGTCGTCGGAAGCCAGGAAGGCGACCAGCGCGGCAACTTCGTCCGGCGTTCCGGCGCGTTTCATCGGGACCAGGCGCTTGATCGTGTCGGCGTCGAAGACACCGTCGGTCATGCCGGATTCGATGATGCCAGGTGCCACGACGTTGACGGTGATGCCGCGCGTGGCCAGTTCAAGCGCCAGCGATTTGCTGGCACCATGCAGTCCGGCCTTGGCGGCGGCATAGTTGGCCTGGCCGCGGTTGCCCAACTGCGCAGCGATAGACGACAGGCTGATGATGCGCCCCCAGCGGGTGGCCATCATGGGCAGCAGCAGGGGCTGGCTGACATTGAAGAAACCGTGCAGCGATGTGTCGATGACCTCATGCCATTGCTCCGCCCGCATCCCGGCCAGAGGGGCATCGTTGTGGCAGCCCGCGTTATTGACCAGGATTTGTATCGGGTCCTGCGCGAGGCACTGTTCCAGTACCGCTCGGCAGTTCTCGGCATCCCGGACATCAAAGCCGAGGGTTTCTGCGCTGCCGCCTGCCGCCCGGATATCGTCCGCCAGCCATTCTGCGCGCTCGGGATGGCGGTGGGCATGGATGATGACATGGTGGCCGCAGGCCGCCAGACGGCGGCAGATCGCAGCACCGATGGCGCCGCTGCCGCCGGTGACGAGCGCGCGTTTCATTCGGCCGCACCCTGCAGGACAACCGCGACCCGGCCGCTGAGCAGCAGTGTTCCCTGGCTGCTCAGGTGGAACTGATACAGCGAGCGTCCGCTCTCGGCAACGATCTTTTCGGCGTGAATATGCAAGTCTCCCGGCAAGCCGTCGAGATCGATTGGCGTCAGCATCACGTCGCGCACCACGGCCAGAAAACCGCGCGATGGCTGAGCGCCACTTTCTGCGCATAAACCCTGGTGGACGGCCATGGCCTGCGCCGCATATTCGATCCCGCACCAGGCGGGCAGTCTGCCATCCATCCGCAAGGGGTTGTCGGCAGCGTGATGGCACTGTGCCAGGCAGTGGATCATGCTGGCGTCGTGATCGACCACGGCATCGAGGAGCACCATATTGCCGCTGTGCGGAAGCAGGCGGGCGATGTCGGTGGCGGTCAGTTGATGCATTCCACTTCCAGCGTCAGTTCGTCAAGGTAGGGCAAACGATGCCGCAAGGGCGTGCCGGATGCCAGGGCTGCCAGCAGGTGCAGGCTCTCCGCCATGGGATTGGCGCGGACAAGCTGCGCCAGCCAGTTTGCGGCGGAGGGGTGCGAGGCCGGGGCGCCGGGCGCCGGCGCGACACGCCAGTGCGCGAGCGCGCGTTCCTGGGTGGCGGGCGCGAGCAGAAGCGCCACCGCAAAATCCTGCTGTGCCGGCCACAGCGGTGCGAGCGGGAAAGGTGCGGCCAGATCGAAGCCCACCAGCAGGACGGGACGGTTTTCGGTACCGACCTGGACCGCGGCTTCCAGCAGGCCCGCGGCGAAGGGCGCGGCATGGTTGCACAGGCTGGTGGTCGCGGCATGGCTGCCGTGGGCGATGCTGAAATAGCCTGCCGGCGCGTTGTGCACCGAATTGTGGAATTGGGTGGGCGACACCGCGCGTTCCGGGGACGCCAGCGCCGTGCACAGTTGATGCAGGATGGTACCGTCGCCGCCGCTGGAGATGAATACGGTATTCACATCGCGCGCGGCACATTCAGCGCCGGCCAGCGCCTGTTCGGCGGCAGCCCAGGCTGCGCGCGCGCAAGCCGAGGTGCGGCGGCGTTCGGCGGACGGCAAGGGCAATGTAATCACCGGAGCGGCCTCGGCATGCCATTCCTGCTCGCCGCGCAGCACCGGCACCGCCGCCTGCCAGTTCGGCAGGCCCGGCGCGTACAGTCCGACGCCTCGCACGGCGACGCGCATCATGCCGTGCGCCCCAGGATCAGTGCGCAGTTGTCGCCGCCAAATCCGAACGAATTGCTCATGACGCGCTGCGGATGCAGCGGCTGCGCCTGCGTCAGCACGCGGCAGCGCAACGCCGGGTCTGCCTGGCGCCGATGCAGGGTCGCGGGGACGACGCCCGAGCGCAACGCCAGCGCACACAGGATGGCTTCGGTGATGCCGGCCGCACCCAGCGTGTGTCCGGTGTGTCCCTTGGTCGAACTGCATGCGATGTCGCTGCCGAACATCTGGCTGACGGCCTGGTCTTCGGCGCGGTCGTTGGCCGGGCTCGCGGTACCGTGCAGGTTCACGTAATCGATCGCTTGCGGAGCGAGGCCGGAACGCTGCAAGGCGTCTTGCATGGCAAGCAGCGCGCCCGCACCCGCCGGATGGGGCGTCGACATGTGATAGGCGTCGGCACTTTCGCCATAACCCAGCAAGGCGATGTCGCTGTCGGCCGCGCGTTCCAAGAGCGCGAACCCGGCGGCTTCGCCCAGGCTCAGGCCGTCGCGCCGCGCGTCCCAGGGGCGGCAGGGTTCGCTCGACAGCAAGGCCAGCGAATTGAAACCGTACAGGATGGAGTGACACAGACTGTCGACCCCGCCGACCACCGCCGCATCGCACACGCCGGCGGCAATCATGCGGCTGGCCGCGGCAAACACCTTGGCGCTGGACGAGCAGGCGGTGGAAATGCTGTACGCCGGGCCGTTCAATTGCAAGGTGCTGCGGACATAGCCGCTGACGGAATACAGGCTGTGGGTGTGGGCGTAATCGAAGCTGGCAGGCAGATTCCCCGCAGCGTCGCGCATCTGGTAAGCCTGTTCGGTGGCGCGTATGCCCGAGGTCGTGGTGCCGAGAAAAACGCCGATGCGCGCGCTGCCCCAGCGTTGCCGGGCACGTTCCACCGCCGCCCGAAAGCCGTCCTGCTCCAGCCCCAGATGCGCCAGACGGTTATTTCGGCAGTCGTAGGTTTGCAAAGCGCTCGGCAGCGTGCATGCCTCGATGTCGTCCACCCGGCCGATCCAGGTCGCCAGGGCTGCATCGTCGAAGTCGTTCGGGC
>DASVPF010000013.1:0-6104 GCA_036382965.1 Thiobacillus sp. | reverse complement strand
GGACGCGAAATTAGTGTTAACACGCCCTAAGCCCCCGTGTACCTTGACTATTTCGGCCTGAAAGAAGCCCCTTTCCGCATCACGCCGAATACCGAGTACTGGTATGCCGGCGGCCAGCGCGGGGAAATGCTCGCCGCCCTGCAGTACGCCATCGGCCAGGGCGAAGGCATCATCAAGGTGGTGGGCGAAGTCGGCAGCGGCAAGACCATGCTGTGCCGCAAGCTGGCGGCGCAGTTGCCCGACGGCATCGACAGCGTCTATCTGGGTAATCCCACGCTTGAACCGGACGACATGCTGGCGGCGATCCTCGCCGATCTGGGGGAAACGCCCGTAAGCGGACGGCAGGCGCGACTGGCACAGCTCAATGCCAGCTTGCTGGCCCGCCACGAAACGGGACGGCGCGTGGTGGCGTTCGTCGAGGAAGCGCAAGGCATCGCGCTCGCCAACCTGGAGTTCCTGCGGCTTTTGACCAATCTGGAAACCGCCACCGACAAGCTTCTGCAGATCGTGCTGTTCGGCCAACCCGAGCTCGACGCGCTGCTGGCCGATCCGCGCATCCGCCAGCTGAAGGACCGCATCACCCTGAGCCTGAGCCTGTCGCCACTGACCGAACCCGAGGTGGCCGATTACCTGCGCGCACGCCTGGCGGTGGCCGGTTACCGCGGCCCCGACCTGTTCCCGCCCGCGCTCATCGCGCGCATGACGCGGCTCTCCGGCGGCCTGTCGCGCCGCATCAACGTGCTGGCCGACAAAACCCTGCTGGCGGCCTATGCGGGGCAAACCCACACCCTCGCCCCGGCCCATCTGGACGCCGCGGCGGGCGACGCCGAGATGCAGCCGGCCGAACGCCCGCCTGCCCGCCGCCCCGGATTGCCGCGCTGGACGTGGCTGAGTAGTGCTGCGGCCACCGTGCTCGGCCTGCTGGCTTTCGTCGCCTGGCAGGCACTGTCCCAGCCCGCTGCGCCCCCCGCGCCTCACGCTGTCAAGCAAATCCCTGCCGTCGACCCGGTCGCCCGCGTCACAGAACAGGCGCGGCAAACCCGGCGCTGGCTGGCCCATGCCGCGCCCGGCATCCATGTCATCCAGCTTGCCTCGGCTAAAGAAGCCGCACAGGCAGCCGTATTATTAGGCAGCCTGAACGCCGCCACGCCACAGCCGGTACGCGTGTTGTATGGTCTGAGTCGGGGCACGCCCGCCTGGATGATCCTGGCAGGCGAGTTTCCCGACCACGATGCCGCCATGGCGGCGCTGCGCGCGCTCCCCGCCTCGCCCTCAGGCGAACCGTTTATGCGCACGGTCGGCAAAATGCGCACCGTGGCCCTGCCGACTGGATGACAATGAATGATGCTGTGTTGAGACGCTCCGTATTGACGGGTCTGGCGCTGGGCAGCCTCGTACTGGTGGGCGGCTGCGTGCCGCCGCAGGCGTTCGACACCTCGTCCGGCCACATCAGCCAGCCGGTGCAGCCGGCGATACCCGCTAGCCCGCCGCCCGCTCCCGTCAAGGCAGCGCCCGCACTGGCGCCGCCCAAGCCGGGCGCGCCGGTACCGACCTATACCGTGGTGGTCAACGACGTGCCGGTGAAAGACCTGCTGTTTTCCATCGCGCGCGACACCCAGTACAACATCGACCTGCATCCCGGCATCTCGGGACGCGTCTCGCTCAACGCCGTGCAGGAACCGCTGCCCGCCATTCTCGACCGCATCGCGCGGCAGGCCGACCTGCGCTACGAAATGAACGGGCGCACGGTATCGATCATGCCCGATACCCCCTACGTCAAGACCTATACGGTCAATTACGTCAACGTCGCGCGCAACACCACCTCCAGCGTCGGCGTGGCGGCGCAGATCGCCAGCACCGGCGGCGGCATTGGCGCCGCCTCCACCGGCTCGACGACCACGACGGGCAATTCCTCCACCACCACTGTCGCCAGTAAATCAGACAACGACCTGTGGACGGTACTGGCCGACAACATCCGCACCATGCTCGCCGGCACCCGCGCCGTCACGCAAAGCAGTGAGGAGCGCACGGCCCGGCTGGAGGCAGAACAGGCCGCGCGCGCCGAGCGCGTGTCGCAGGCCGAAGCCGCCAGCAAGGCGGGGGCCGGGGCGGCTAATCTGTTTACTGCGGCCTTCGCCAATCAGCCTGCGAGCGACGGCAAAAACGACGTCGCGGTCAATCCGGTGGCGGGCACCGTCACCGTGCTGGGCACTTCCAAGCAGCAGGAACTGGTGCAGCAGTACCTCGACCGCGTGATGCAGGCCGCGCAGCGCCAGGTGCTGATCGAGGCCACCATCGTCGAAGTCACGCTCAAGGACGAGTACCGCGCCGGCATCAACTGGCAAAGCCTAGCGTCGGCTGCGGGCGTAACAGGCTGGACGATCAATACCGTTGGGGCCGGCATCGGTGGTACAAATTTGGCAAATCAGTTGCAGCCCTTCTATGCCGCCACCTACACCAACAACGACAAATGGGATTTCAAGGCCACGATCGACCTGCTGGAATCGTTCGGCAAAACCAAAGTGCTGTCCAGCCCAAAACTCATGGCGCTGAACAACCAGACCGCCCTGCTCAAGGTGGTCGACAATCTGGTTTATTTTTCCGTGCAGTCGCAGCAGGGGACTTTGTCCTCCTCCGGTTCGGTTCTTCAGCCTGCCACGTTCACCACCACCGCCCACACCGTACCCATTGGCGTGGTGATGTCGGTGCTGCCCCAGATCAACGAGAACGGCATGGTGTCGCTGACCGTGCGCCCGACCATCTCGCGCAAGGTGGGTTCTGTGGACGATCCCAATCCGGACCTCGCAAAAGAGGGGGTCAAAAATTCCATTCCCATCATCCAGGTGCGCGAAATGGAATCGCTGCTGCAAATCCGCAGCGGCCAGACCGTCATCCTCGGCGGACTGATTCAGGACGACCGCAACAACGCACGCGACGGCATCCCCGGCCTGTCGCGCCCGGAGGGCATCGGCGCCCTGTTCGGCCAGCACGAACGCATCAACACCCAGACCGAACTGGTGATTTTTCTGCGGCCCATCGTCGTTTCCAGCCCCGCGGGGGAAAGCGACGAGTTGCGCCAGTTCCAGCGGCTGCTGCCCAGTGCGCGGAGTAGCCAGTGAGCCTGTTGCTCAAAGCGCTGAAACAGGCCGAGTCCGCCAACGCGGCCAAGCCGGGCGCGGACAAGTCCGAGTCCGACACCGCCTTCGAGGGCGACCTCGAACTGGAGCCGATCGCCCCCGGCACCGAGAAAGCGCGCGAATGGGTGGAGCCGCCCGGCCTCCTGTTCGGCAGCAATGGCTCCACTCCCGAACCGCGCCGTGCAACCCGGTTGCGCTGGCCGCAACTCTCGCTGGTGCCGCTCACTGCACTTCTGGCCGCGCTGATTGCGCTGGGTTACGGGATCTATCTCTATTTCGCCTTGCAACCGCCGCCTGCGGCGCTTCCCCGCCCAGCCGCTGTCGCCGTGCCCGTTCCGCCGGCCCCGCCCAAACCCGCGTCCGCCGCAATGCCCGTGCCGTTGCCACACCGCGACGCCGCGCCCGCCGCGCCGCCCCCCACCGCCGCAAGCCCATCCGCCACGCCTCCCGCCCGTACCGCGCATACCACGGCGACCGCGCGCAATCCGGTGCCGTCATCCGCACCGCTGCGCTTCCGCGCCGACCAGCAAACCGGACTGTTGAGCCAGGCCTACGCGGCCTATCAGCGTGGCGCACTGAACGAAGCGCAGCGGCTCTATACCCAGGCCGGCGCCCATGAACGCAGCGTGGATGCGCTGCTGGGGCTGGCGGCGATTGCCAGCGTGCAGAACCGCGAAGCCGAGGCGCAGCGCCTGTATCGCGAGGTGCTCGACATCGACCCGCGCAATGCGGCGGCCCAGGGCGCCTTGCTCGACCTGCTCGGCAACACCGACAGCCAGGCCACCGAAAGCCGCCTGAAAACATTGATCGAGCGCGATCCCAGCCCGCAGCTCTATCAGACGCTCGGCAATCTCTACGCCGAACAGGCGCGCTGGAACGACGCCCAGGCCGCCTACTTCGAAGCGTATCGCGGCGCGCCCGACAACGCCGATTACGCCTTCAACCTCGCGGTCAGCCTCGATCAGTTGCACCAATATCCGGCCGCGCTGTCGTATTACGACAAGGCCCTCGCAAGCGGCGGCGTGCACCGCTTCAACCGCACCCAGGCCGAAGCGCGTGTGCAGCAATTGAAGACGGCTCGCTGAGGGCGCCCGGGTGGAAAGGCGCAAGAAACTCCGCATGGGCGAAACCCTGGTCACGCAGGGTCTCATCACCCTCGACCAGCTGCGCATCGGACTGAAGGAACAGAAAACCACCGGCCTGCCGATCGGCCGCCAACTGGTTGCACTCGGCTTCATCACCGAGGCGGTGCTGCGCGACCAGCTCGCCAACGCGCTCGGCAGCCAGGGCATCGACCTGTCGCAGGTGGTGGCCGACCCCGAAGCGCTGCACCTGGTGCCGGAGGAATTCGCCCGTCGCCACCATCTGTTGCCGATCGCCCACGATGCCGCGCGCAACGTGCTGACGCTGGCGACGACCGACATGTTCAACGTCGTCGCGCTCGACCAGTTGAAGGCCGCGCTCGGCGGCCAGCTCGAAATCGACACGCTGCTGGCGGCGGAAGCGCAGTTGCTGGAATGCATCGACAAGTTCTACGGCTTCGATCTCTCGCTCGACGGCATCCTGCGCGAAATCGAGACCGGCGAAGTCGATTACGCCAGCCTCAACCCCGACACCGAGGAATACACCCAGCCGGTGGTGCGGCTGGTCGGCGCGCTGCTCACCGACGCGGTGAAACGCGAATCGAGCGACATCCACTTCGAGCCCGAGCACGCCTTCCTGCGCATCCGCTACCGCATCGACGGCGTGCTGGAACAGATCCGCAGCCTGCATAAAACCTACTGGCCGGGCATCCTGGTGCGGCTGAAGGTGCTGTCGGGCATGAACATCGCGGAGACGCGCGCGCCGCAGGACGGCCGCATGTCGCTGACGCTCAACGGCCGCCCGATCGATTTCCGCGTCTCGTCGCAGCCCGGCATCCACGGCGAGAACCTGGTGCTGCGCATCCTCGACCGCGAAAAGTCCATCATGCCGCTGGAGCAGATGGGCTTCACCGCCGACGCGCTGCGCGAACTGCAACTGATGATGGCGCGCCCCGAAGGCATCCTGGTGGTCACCGGACCGACCGGCTCCGGCAAAACCACCACACTCTATTCGATGCTGTCGCACCTCAACAACGAGACCGTCAACATCATGACGCTGGAAGACCCGGTCGAATACCCGGTCACGCTGATGCGCCAGAGTTCGGTCAACGAAACGCTGAAGCTCGACTTCGCCAACGGCATCCGCTCGATCATGCGGCAGGATCCCGACATCATCCTGGTCGGCGAAATCCGCGACAAGGACACCGCCGAAATGGCCTTCCGCGCCGCCATGACCGGCCACCAGGTATTCACCACGCTGCACACCAACTCCGCCCTCGGCGTGTTCCCGCGCCTGATGGACATCGGCATCCAGCCCGGCATCCTGTCCGGCAACATCATCGGTGTCGTCGCGCAGCGCCTGGTGCGCAAGCTGTGTCCGCACTGTAAGGAAGCCTACACGCCGGACGAAGACGAAGCCCGCATCCTCGGCGCCGACCCGGCCCGGCCCCTGCAGATTTATCGCGCCACCGGTTGCCCCGCATGCAGCAACAAAGGCTACCGCGGACGGCTGGCACTGATCGAACTGCTGCGGATGGACCCGACCTTGGACGAACTGGTCGCCAACCACGCCCCGCTGCATGAAATCCGTCGCGCGGCATTCGAACACGGCTACCACCCGCTGGCGGAAGACGGCGTCAAGCGCGTGCGGGACGGCGTGACTTCGCTGGCGGAAGTGGCGCGGGTGGTGGATTTGACGGGACGGGTGTGAGATGAGGCTCGCATTGTTTTTATTGTCTGCGGATGCACGATGGCTTCGCGTTTCGCCTGTGGGCGAGTTACTTTCTTTTGCTTCGCCAAAAGAAAGTAACCAAAGAAAAAGCCACCCCTGGTGTGTCGGCCTTCGGCTCCCCTGCGATGCTCGCCACCCGATGCGGGGCTGGAA
>DASVPF010000012.1:0-4235 GCA_036382965.1 Thiobacillus sp. | reverse complement strand
ATCGCCGCGCTGTCGGGTGTCAACTCGGTGTCCGGCCCCGGGATGCTCGATTTCCTGGTTGCTGTCGATGCGCTGGTCGGACTTGATCGCGACCGAGCGCGCGATTGCCACCGCTTCGGTCAGCGCCAGGATCGCGATGATGGTGGCGGGGAACAGGGTCTGCTTGATGGCGTCGAGCGAGAAGTCCGGCAGCGACAGCGGCGGGAATGACGCCGCCAGGGCGCCGACGGTGCGGATGCCGGTCTGGTCCGCGCCGTAGTGGGCGTTGAGGTACGCCGCCGCCACGCTGCCTGCCACCATGGCGACGATCATGTAGGGCAGCTTCTGCAGGTAGCGCCTGGCGAGGATGCCGGATGCCAGCGTGACCACGCCCACGGTCAGCACCCAGGGCTGGATGTCCATGATGTGCGTGCCGAAGTGGATCAGCACTTCATGGAAATGCGCGCCGCGCGGGATCGCGAGGCCGAAGAAATTCTTGATCTGGCTGCTGGCGATGAGAATTGCCGCGCCTGCGGTGAAGCCGATGATGACGGTGTGCGAAATGAAGTTGACCAATGCGCCCAGCCGCGCCAGCCCCATCGCCAGCTGGATCAGGCCGGCCAGCAGCGTGAGCGTGAGCACCAGGCCGATGAAGTGCGCGCTGCCGGGTTCGGCCAGCGGGCTGATCGAGGCAAACACCACGATCGAGATCGCCGTGGTCGGCCCCGACACCAGATGCCAACTCGACCCCCACAGCGCGCCGACGATGGCCGGCACCATCGCCGCATAGAGGCCGTATTCGGGCGGCAGTCCGGCGATGGTGGCAAATGCCACCGCCTGCGGCAGCACGACCATGGCGCCGGTGAGGGCGGCGACGGCGTCGGCCCTGACGGTATGGGCGCTGACATTGGGCCACCAGCGCAGGAAAGGGAACAGACGGTAAAGCCAGGGCGGACAGGCCTTGAGATCGATCACGCAAACTCCAGAAGCATATTAGCGAATAAAACTATAACTCATTGTCATAAATGGATTTTTTGATGAGGTGGCGCACGTCGCATGGCCTGTCCGGTTTTATAATCGAACGCAACCCTGCGTCAGACGGGGATTCCATGACAATTCAACCAGAGAGAAGCGAGGAAGATGAAACTCACCACGATGACGTTGTGCGCGTCCGTGCTGATGGCGTTGGCCGTGCCGGTTCAGGCAGCGGGCGACCCCAAGGCCGGACAACTCAAAAACTCGATGTGTGCCGGCTGTCACGGAATTCCCGGCTGGCGTACTGCCTATCCCAGTGTATACAGCGTTCCCAAACTGGGCGGACAGCATGCCGATTATATCGTGGCGGCGCTCAAGGAATACCAGACCGGCGACCGCAACCACCCCAGCATGAAGGGCATCGCAGGCAGCCTGTCCGAGAAGGACATGGAAGACCTGGCGGCGTACTACGCGTCGTCGTACAGCGGCCCGGCCAATTGAGAGGAGCCATCATGAAAACGACACTGCTCATCCTGGCCGCTGCAACCCTGACCCTGACCCTGCCGGTTCACGCCAAGGGCAATCCCGATGCGGGCAAGGCCAAATCCACCGTGTGTGCGACCTGTCATGGCGCGGACGGCGTCAGCACGATATCGTCCTTTCCCAAGCTGGCGGGTCAGCATCCCGACTATCTGCTCCACGCGCTCAAGGCCTACAAGTCGGGCAAGCGCAAGAATCCCATCATGGGCGCGCAGGCGAAAAACCTGTCCGAGCAGGACATGGAAGATCTGGCCGCCTACTTCTCCAGTCAGAAGGGGCTGAGCATCAAGTACTGACGCTCAGCGGCAGCAGTGAAGAACGGGCGCTCGCGTGGCGCCCGTTCTTCTTGTCGCACGTGCAGTGTGTGAAGAAGGCAGCGTGCCTTACAGTTCCGCCAGCGTCTTGATGTGCACCGCCGCGCTGCGTCCCAGCGAACTGAGGTCGTAGCCGCCTTCCAGCACCGAGACGATGCGCCCCTCGGCATGGCGTGCGGCCATGTCCATCACCTGCTGCGTGATCCAGACGTAGTCCGCTTCCACCAGGCCGAACTGCGCCATGTCGTCCTCGCGATGGCCGTCGAAGCCGGCGGAGAAAAACAGCATCTGCGGCCGGAACGCGTCCAGGCGTGGCAGGATCTGCGTGCTGAAGGCTTCGCGGTAGGTGCTGCCGCTGGTGCCCGCCGGCAGCGGTACGTTAATGATGTGCCCGCTCGCGCTGTCGGCGCCGCTGAAGGGATAGAAGGGATGCTGGAAGGTGGAGCAGAGCATCACGCGCGGATCATCCCTGAAAATGTCTTCGGTGCCGTTGCCGTGGTGGACGTCGAAATCGACGATGGCGACGCGCGTGAGGCCGTGCGCCTCCAGGGCATGCGCGGCGGCCACGGCGACGTTGTTGAAGATGCAGAAGCCCATGGCCTGATTGCGGGTGGCGTGGTGGCCGGGCGGGCGGCAGGCGACGAAGGCGTTGTTGATTGCGCCGCGCATGACCAGGTCGACCGCCATCGCCGCGCCGCCGGCGGCATGGCAGGCGGCGGCCAGCGTATGCGGGTTCATGCTGGTGTCGGGGTCGAGCGCGCGCATGCCTTCATCGGGCGCCGTCGCCTCGATGAAGTCGAGGTAGGCGGCGTCGTGTACCCGCAGCAACTGGCTGCGCTGTACCCGCGGAGCGGCGTGATGGACGAGGAAATCGAACAGGTGGGCGGCGTGCAGCCGGTCGTCGATGGCGCGCAGACGCAGCGGGCTTTCCGGATGCCCGTCGCCCATGTCGTGCTTGAGACATGCGGGATGGGTGAGGTAGGCGGTGTGCATGATGCGTCACTATAGCGCCCGCCGGGATGGCGCGGTAGCACGGCCTGGCCTAGGATAGACCATGCCCCAACACTATCTGCATCCGCTGTTCAACGCCCGCTCGGTGGCGGTCTTCGGCGCCAGCGAACGCGAGGATTCGGTCGCCGGCGTCCTCTACCGCAATCTGCGCAATGCCGGCTACAGCGGTGCGGCCTATCCGATCAATCCCAAGCACGAGACGGTGTTCGGCGAGCGCTGCTACGCCTACGCCAGCGAATTGCCGGCCACGCCCGAGCTGGCCTTGATCGCCACGCCCGCGCCGACCGTGGCGCAGATCATGGAGGAATGCGGGCAGCGCGGCATCCGCCATGCCATCGTGCTGTCGGCCGGTTTCCGCGAGATGGGCGCCAAGGGCGCGGCACTGGAAGAGAGCGTGAAGGAGGTGCGAAGAAATACGGCATCCGCTTCATCGGCCCCAATTGCCTCGGCATCCAGCGCCCCGCCATCGGGCTGAACGCCACTTTCAGCCAGGGCGCCACCCTGGCCGGAGACCTGGCGCTGGTGTCGCAATCCGGCGCGCTGTGCACCGCCATGCTGGATTGGGCGGAAACCAACGGCATCGGCTTTTCCAGCGTGATCTCGACCGGCGCGTCGGCCGACCTGGATTTCGGCGAAATCCTCGATTACCTCGCTACCGACGCCCAGACCAAGGGCATCCTGCTCTACATCGAGGGAATCCGCGACGCCCGCCGTTTCATGAGCGCGTTGCGCGCGACATCCCGCTTCAAGCCCATCGTCATGGTCAAGGTGGGGCGCCACGAAGCCGGGTCGCGCGCGGTGCAGTCGCACACCGGCGCGCTGGTCGGCTCGGATGCGATGTTCGACGCGGTGGTGCGGCGCGCCGGCGTGGTGCGGGTCAACACCATCCTTCAGCTGTTCGCGTCGGCGCGGGCGCTGTCCAGCCACATCCGGCCCACCGGCAATCGCCTCGCTATCGTCACCAACGGCGGCGGCCCCGGTGTCATGGCGACCGATCTCGCGGTGGATCTGGGCGTGCGCATGGCCGGGCTGTCGCCGGCAACCATCGAGTCGCTCGACGCGACGCTGCCGGCCACCTGGTCGCGAGGCAATCCGCTCGACATCATCGGCGACGCCACCGCCGGGCGTTACCGTGCGGCGGTGGACGCCTGCCTCGCCGACGACAACGTCGACGGCGTGCTGGTGATGCTGACGCCGCAGGCCATGACGCGGCCGACCGAGGTGGCCGCGGCGGTGGTGGAGGCGGCGCAGACGTCGCGCAAGCCGGTGCTCGCCTGCTGGATGGGCGAGGCGCAGGTGCACGAGGGCCGCCGGCTGTTCAAGCAGGCCGGCATTCCCTATTTCACTACTCCGGAACCGGCGGTGGAGGTGTTCTCTTTTCTCTCCGCGTTCTACGAGAACCAGCGCCAGCTGATG
>DASVPF010000011.1:0-4265 GCA_036382965.1 Thiobacillus sp. | reverse complement strand
GCCCCAACGCCGCAAACGCGCTTTCTCGTGGCAACCCGAAGGGACGGGGCCGATTCGGGCGCATCCCTTTGTCGCGAGCCGCTTGCAGTGGCCGGCACTGCGGCGCGTCTCGCTTCGCGGCCTGCATCCCGAATTGGCACCGTCGCAGGCGTGAAATTAGCGTGAACAGGCCCTATGGCACCGTGATGTTCAGCGCGCCGAACTCGTCGTTGTACAGCCCCACTTCGTCGCCCGACGCGAACTGCCAGCCTTCCATGTGGCCGAAATCGGTTCTGGATTTGGGGTCGAGGTTGAGCTTGAAGCGCTTGGCGGTCGACAGCGTCGGATTGCGCACCGTGAGCACGACGGTGAGATAACGGTCGCCGGTATTTTCGATCACCGCGACCAGGCCCTTGCCCAGTATCGACGAACGGAAGTTGACGACCACCGGCAACGCCGGTTTGGCGGACGTTGCCGCCCGATAATCGCTGTCCTTGTAGGCCAGTTGTGCCTTGAGCTGTTCGATTTCGAGCAGGCTCTCGGTCAGGCGGTTGCGCGTTTCGATCAGGTAGCCCTCGGCCTGCTGACGGGTTTCGATTTCCTTCACCAGCCGCCGCTTCACATCGCCCAGGTCGACGTTGAGCATGAAGGCATACAGCACCAGGCCGAATACCAGCAGCAGCAACACGACATTCAGGCCAATGGAAATGCCCAGCCTGCGCCGTTTCGGTTGAGGGGAAGCGGACACGTCCATCCCCATGCTCACCCGGTATTGCGCATCCCGGCGGCGATGGCGTTGATCGAACGTTTCAGCGGCGTCAGCCAGATCTCCTGCTCGGATTCCCACACGCTCTCGGAGCGATAACGTTTCAGCATGCGCACCTGGATGTGGTTGATGGGATCCATGTAGGGACGGCGGCGCGAGATCGACAGCGCCAGCGACGGGTTGTCTTCCAGCAGGCTCGCGATCTGCGCGACCTGCTTGACCCCGGCCACGGTGAGGGCGAATTCGTCCGCGATCGCGCGGTAGACCGCCATGGTATTGGGATGGTCGCACAGGCGCGCGTACTCCTCGGCGATTTCCATGTCGGCTTTGGTCAGCGCCATCTGCACGTTGGACAGCAGGCCGCGGAAGAACGGCCACTCGCGGCACATCGCCTGCAGGTGCGCGAGGCCCTGCGGCTGCCGCTCGATAAAATCCCGCAGCGCGCTGCCGATGCCGTACCAGGCGGGCAGCGTGTGGCGCGACTGCGCCCAGCCGAACACCCACGGAATGGCGCGGATCGAGCCCAGCGAGCGGTCGGCCTTCTTGCGGTGCGACGGCCGGCTACCGATGTTGAGCAGGCCGATTTCGGTGACCGGCGTGCTCTCGTAAAAATAATCGATGAAGCCCGGCATGCCGATCAGCGCACGGTAGGCCGTCTCGCCGGCCGCCGCGATGTCGCGCATCCAGTCGAGATAGTCCTGCGGGTAGCGCACTTCGCTGTGCGCCAGCGCGGTGGCGCTGGCCTTTAACAGGCCGGTCACGCCCATGCCGATTTCGTAGTTGGCAGTTTCGGGATTGCTGTACTTGTAATACAGCATCTCGCCCTGCTCGGTGAACTTGATTTCGCCGTTCACGGTGCCGGGCGGCTGCGACAGGATGGCATCGTGGGTGGGGCCGCCGCCGCGACCTACGGTGCCGCCGCGGCCGTGGAACAGGCGGCATTCGACGCCGTGCTGGCGGGTCAGCGCGATGATGGAAAGCTGCGCCTGATAGAGGTTCCAGTTCGACGCCAGAATGCCGCCGTCCTTGCACGAATCCGAATAGCCGAGCATGACTTCCTGATGGTTGCCGTTGGCCGCCACCAGCGCGCGATAGACCTTGTTCGACAGCAGCTGGTCGAGGATGGCCTGGCTGCGCTGCAGGTCGTCCACCGTCTCGAACAGCGGCGCCACCAGGATGCGGCAGAACCAGTCGCGCCCGTTGTGGCCGCACAGGCCGACCAGCCGCGCCAGCAGCATCACTTCCATCACGTGCGAGGCGCTGTGCGTCATCGAAATAACGTAGGCGCCGAAGACCTCGTCGCCCACTTCGGCTTGTAGTTTTGCCATGCGGCGGAACACCGCGAGCGCTTCGCGCGCCTCGTCGTCGAGCGCGGCGTCGTTCACCTGGATCGTATCGATGTGGCCAATCCAGGCGGCCAGCCGCTGCAGGCGTTCGGCCTCGGCCGCGCCCGGGTAATCGAAATCGGGATCGAGCTGCGCGAGCACCGCGCCGACCGTGCGCGTGTGCACCGTCGACTCCTGGCGGATGTCGAGCTGCAACAGATGAAACCCGAAGCTTTCGACCAGCCGGATCAGCGCCTGCAAATCCTGCGTGGCGACGATGCGGTCGCCGTGGCTGATCAGCGAATCGCGCAACAGATAGAGATCGGCGAGGAAGGCGGCGGCGTTTTCGTACGCCAGATGCGAGGTGAAGCTCGGCACGTCGGCCAGGCACTGGTGGACGTAGGACAGATTGGCATCGAGCCGCGCCAGCATCATCGCCGCCATGCGGCGGTAGGGCTCGCGGCTGTAGATCTGCACGGCCGTGCCGCGGAACACCTGCTCGCCGAACTCGGTTTCGTATTCCGACAGCCGCTCGAGGAAGGGCACGGAAGGCGTGCACCAGTCGCTGCTGTGGGTCAGCGTCTGCCGCAGTTCCAGCACCCGCGTGCGGTATTCGTCGAGCGCCGCCTGCATCTGCGTATGCACCGTCCACTCGGTGACGTCGGCCGTCACGAACGGGTTGCCGTCGCGGTCGCCGCCGATCCACGAACCGAAGCGGATGAAGCTCGGCACGCTGACCGGGGCGACGCCGTCGGCGTTGACGCCGTAATGCTTGCGCAGCGCCTTCTCGAAGAAGTAATACGCTTTCGGCACCGCCTCGAACAGGCTCTCGCGCACGTAATACAGGCCGTTGCGCACCTCGTCGCGCACTTCGAGCTTGGCGGTGCGCAATTCGTCGGTGCGCCACATCACCTGGATTTCGGCGGTCAGCTGCGCTTCCAGTTCGCGCTGGTCGTTCACGCCCAGGCTGGGGCTGTACAGCTGGTCGCAAATCAGGAACACCCGGCGGATGCCCTCCATCACCGCGCGGCGGCGCGCCTCGGTGGGATGCGCGGTGAACACCGGCGCGAAGTGCAGGCGGTCGACCATTTCCTGCAGCGTGTTCACCGCCATGCCCTGCGCCTTGAGGTCGGCCAGGGTGCGGTCGAACGAGCCTTCCCACAGCGGCATGCCGTGCGACAGCATGCGGCGGCGATTGCGATGCGCGAAACTTTCTTCCGCCACGTTGACCAGCTTGAAATAGCTGGAGAACGCGCGCACCACCAACTCGACCTTGGCCGCCGGCATGGCGTCGATCATCGCCATCAGTTCGGTGCGGCGCTGCTGGTCCTCCTGCTGCTGCAGTTCGGCAAAACCGCGGCGCAGCGTTTCCACCGCCTCGAACACGTCCTCACCGGCAAATTGCAGCAGGACCTGGCCGAGCAGGGTGCCCAGCAGTTTGACCTGCGCGCGCAGGTGGTCGTCCGTCAGGAGATTTTCGGGTGCATTCATGGCAGAGAATCGAGGCCCGGCACAGCGGGATTCGTTGCGGCAAAGCCGGCTATTTTCGCATAGTCGGCACGCATCACCCAACCGCCCGCCGGGCGTTGCGGAACAGCCGCAGCCACGGGCCGGCGCCGGCCATGCCGTCCGGTTTCCACGACAGTTGCGCGGCGCGGAACACGCGTTCCGGGTGCGGCATCAGGATGCTGAAGCGGCCATCGGCGGTGGTGAAACCGGTCAACCCGCCGGCCGAGCCGTTGGGGTTGGCCGGATAGGTCTCGGTCGGCGCGCCGCGGTGGTCGCCGTAGCGCAGCGTCGCCTGCGCCTGCGCCGCATGCGCGGGGTCGCGGAACGCGACGCGGCCTTCGCCGTGCGACACCGCGATCGGCATCACCGAGCCCGCCATGCCGGCAAAGAACAGCGACGGCGAGGCCAGCACTTCGACCAGGGCAAAGCGCGCCTCGAACTGCTCCGACAGGTTGCGCTCGAAGCGCGGCCAGGCCGTAGCACCCGGGATCAGGTCGTGCAGCTGGCTCATCATCTGGCAGCCGTTGCACACGCCCAATGCAAAAGTGTCGGCGCGGCCGAAGAAGGCCGCAAACTGGTCGCGCGCGCGCGGGTTGAACAGGATCGACTTGGCCCAGCCGCCGCCCGCACCGAGCACGTCGCCGTAGCTGAAGCCGCCGCACGCGGCGAGCCCGGTGAAGTCGCCA
>DASVPF010000010.1:0-1756 GCA_036382965.1 Thiobacillus sp. | reverse complement strand
AATGATGGCTGTTCCGCCGGGGCGCGGCGCCGCAGGGCAAAACAGCGGATGCAGGAATGATCGAACTCGACTTCGCAGCGCACCAAGCGATGCAGCCAGTTCGCACTCGCGGCAAAGCGCTGGCCGAGCAGATAGAGGTGGCCGGTCTCATCGGTGCGGCGAATGAAGATGATGTGGCCGCGCAGCGGCGCATGGGGATTAAATTCGAAGTGCTCAGGCATCGCTCGACGCCGCGGGGCCGCTTCGGCAAGCGCTTGGGTTCGCGCGCGGTGTGCGGCGACGTATCGATCGGAGCACACTTGCAGCTCAGCCACACTGGCCACGCGGTGACGCTGCCAGACTTTGGCCTGCCACAGGGCGTTGAAGCTTTCGATTGTGGATTGTGTTTTGCATCCCGTGTTCGAGTGGCGGCACGAATACAGGCGTCACGCCGAGCTGCAGGCACATGCGGCTGATGCGGCCCACGGCATGGGCATGGTGATGCGCGCCCTGAAAAACATTGTCATTGTCGAACTAGGCATATGCGGGAAGGCCATCGCGCTGCCAGCGCGCGAGCAACAACGGCATGGTGCCTTCGGTGCTCCTCCGCGTGACCCAGGCATCAGTCAGCGACCCATGCAGACTCTTGACGGTGAGCATCGATCAGCGGCCCGTCGGCGATCTTGAGCTCCGTGATGAAGTCAAAGCAGTCGAGCTCGGCCTGCCCAGCCACCACGCTGGGCAAATACCAGCCCTTGGGCGGCGCGGGACGCCGGATGCGCCGCACGCCATCCTGGAGTCCAAGACGCGCCAGCACACGGTTGATGCTAGCCTCCGAAGGCGCGCGGGCCATTTCAGCTTGCAACGCGGCTCGGATTGCCCGCGCCCCATATTCGCCCAGAACGCTTTCACGCAGATCGATGCGCAGCTGCGCAATACGCTGCTCGACATCGAACGCGGTGCGGTTCCAAGCACGGCCCGGTTTACGATTGGCAAGATCAGCACGGTCAAGGCGCTTGCCATGGGCGCGCTCAACCCAGAACGCAACGGTGCTCTTACGAAACCCAAATTGTTGTCCCGCCTGACGTATGTTCATGCCAGCCCGAACAGCCTTCAGCATCGCCTTGCGGCGCAACTCAACCGATCTTTTTTAACCATATTCAGTCCAATCACAAATCCATCACGCTACAAGAAATGTCCAATGAACGCTGATACATGGCTGTCCAACGAACGCTGAGACTTACCCGATAACGGATAGGAAATCCAACGCGGCTTCAGAGGGTAGCCGTGGGTTGGGCATCCGCGGTCAACGGCGGCGGGGTGCCGGCGGCCCGGAGGGAAGGGCGGCTATGGCGACCGAGCAACGGCCGGGGACGCCAAGGCTGGCCCAGAGTGACGGGGCTTGGGGCCAAGGTGCGAGCCGCCCCTGACGAGCGACATGGGTCGTCGTCGCGCGACCCCTATCAGGCGATGCGCTGATCGAATGCGTAGGCTGGTGTCGGTTGTCGAGGCGAGTCGCACTGGGCCGGTCCGGTATCCGCTATCTCCCACAGCGGCGGGCCACGGGCCGGGGCGATGATGGGTGGGCGGATCGACTCGCCGAGGTGGGCGAGGATCTCGCGCACGGACGTGGGGTCGGTGATGAAGGCGACGATCCGCATTTGCGCGCCGCAGAGCGGGCACCACAGCGGAAAGACTTCATAGATGCGCGCAACCAGCCGCGCCCAGGCGTAACGAGCGGCGCGACGATAGCCGGGTGCGGTGGCCGCTGCGGAGG
>DASVPF010000009.1:0-9598 GCA_036382965.1 Thiobacillus sp. | reverse complement strand
AGCTTTGGGAGGCGCGCACCATGCTGCGTCCGCCCGAATAAGCGATGCAAACAAAACAGAAGATCACGATTCGTGCAACGTAGCCCGCGCATCGCGCATGGGTACCGAGCCGGGTGGTCAATTCACCATCCCGCGCGAACTGATCAAGTCGGTGGCGAACAACTTCCACAACATGGCAGATGAAACGATCTACGAGTCGACATTCTGCTGCGGCGGCGGCGGCGGCCTGCTGACCGACGACCTGATGGAAGTCCGCGTCAAGGGCGCGCTGCCGCGCGTCACGGCACTGAACAACGTGGTCAAGGAACACCAGGTCAATTTCATGGCCACCATCTGTGCCATCTGCAAGGCGCAGTTCACCAAGGTTTTGCCCAAGTATGGCTTCGACATGAGCATGGTGGGCGGGGTGCATCAATTGGTTAGCAAGGCGATCAAGCTGGACTGAGTTCAGTAACCGGCTGATTGCGATTTATCTATCTTTAGTTACGTAGGCGTGAGGAGAACCAACATGGCTGTCACGACGAACAAAGCAAAAACCGAAGGCGTTACATGGCGTCGTTATAAGGATGGCGAGTCAGATGCTGACTTCCGTTCCGCCCAGGACAGGATTTTCCAGTCGAGCTGGACGCACAAGTGCCCGGAATACATGCTCTCCACGCCGCCTTGCCAGGGTTCCTGCCCGGCCGGCGAAGACATTCGCGGCTACCTCAACATCGTGCGCGGCATCGAGAAGCCGCCCGCAGGCGTGACCTGGCAGGAATACGCGTTCCGCCGCATCACCGAAGCCAACCCCTTCCCCGGCGTGATGGGCCGCGTCTGCCCCGCACCGTGCGAATCCGGCTGTAACCGCAACATGGTCGAAGACCATGTCGGCATCAACTCGGTCGAACACTTCGTGGGCGACTGGGGCATCGAAAACAACATGGCCTACACTTCCACGGCGGCCGAAACCGGCAAGAAAGTGGCCGTGATCGGTGCCGGTCCTGCCGGCCTGGCGGCGGCGTATCAGCTGCGTCTGCGCGGCCACGGCGTGACCATTTTCGACGAGCACGAAGAGCTCGGCGGCATGATGCGCTACGGCATTCCCGGTTTCCGTACCCCGCGCGAAATGCTCGACGCCGAAATCAAGCGCATCATCGACCTCGGCGTGGAAACCCGTCTGAAGACCCGCATTGGTTCCGACGTCACATTCGAGCAGATCGAAAAGGAATTCGACGCCATTTTCATGGCAATGGGCGCCCAGGCGGGCCGTCCGCTGCCGGTTCCCGGCGCCGAAGCCCCCAACTGCGTGACCGCCGTGGCGTTCCTGCGTGCCTTCAACGAAGGCCGCCTGCAGCACGTCGGCAACCGCGTGGTGGTCATCGGCGGTGGCGACACCTCGATCGACGTCGCGACCGTTGCCCGCCGTCTGGGCAATGTCACCAAGTCCGGTACTGCGGATGACCGTCCCGAAGCGGTGATCGCCGGCCACATGGCATCCGACGTCGCCTCGATCTCCGCCCGTGAAGGCGCCGAGGTGGTGCTGGTTTCGCGCGCCACCATCGACAAGATGGCCGCCAACAAGCACGAAGTCGAGCATGCCCAGCAGGAAGGCATCGAGATCATCGGCGGCGTGACCCCGGTGGCCGTGGTGGTCGACGCGAACGGCCGTGCCACCGCGCTGCGCGTGGCCGACTTCGTGATGGAAGGCAAGGAGACCAAGATCGTCGAAGGCACCGAACGCGACCTGCCGGGCGACCTGATCGTGTCCGCGATCGGCCAGGGCGTCGACTTCACCGGCCTCGAGCAGTTCAACAACAACAACGGCCTGATGAAGGCCGACAAGAACTATCGCTTCCCCGGCAAAGAGCACGTCTTCGTCGGCGGCGACGTGCTGCGTCCGCACCTGCTGACCACCGCGATCGGCCATGCTGCGATCGCCGTCGACGGCATCGATGCCTTCCTCAAGGGCAAGGAACTCGACAAGCGCCCGAAGGTCGACGTCCACCATTTCGACGAAATCCGCAAGTGGCTGGAAACCGGTCACGAGTACAGCGAAGTCAAGGGCCAGATCTGGGGCACCTCGGAGCGCAAGGACATCCTGCACAACTTCGAAGACCGTTCGGCGCGTCACATCATCCCGCACAACGAGCTGTTCCTCGGCCACTTCCCCAACGTGTCGCGTCATATCCGCGACGTGACCGTACTCGACAAGGAAGGCGCACTGGGCAACTTCGAAGAGCGCCTGCACGCACTCTCCGACAAGGCCGTGGTCGACGAAGCCAAGCGCTGCATGTCCTGCGGCCAATGCTTTGAATGCGACAACTGCGTGGTGTACTGCCCGCAGACCGCCGTGTTCAAGGTGAAGAAGAAAGACAACCCCACCGTCGGCCGTTACGTCGACACCGATTACGGCAAGTGCATCGGCTGCCACATTTGTGCCGACGTCTGCCCGACCGGCTACATCGTTATGGGTATGGGTGACTAAACGTGACTGGCAAGCTCAAACGTCTGCTGGCGCTGGGTGTGGTCGTGCTGACGACCGCCGCCTTGGCCTGGGCCGGGTCTGACGCCCCGCCCAAGGCTGGGGGTGCGCCCCAACCGGTGATTACGAAGGCCGTCAAGGGCGAGAAGTGTGTGGAGCCGACCGACTACATGCGGCGCAACCACATGAAGCTGTTGATGCATCAGCGTGACGAAACCGTGATCGAGGGCATCCGCACCAAGAAGCACAGCCTCAAGGAATGCATCAACTGCCACGCCAGCGAGAAAACGGGCAGCGTCGCGGCCGCCAAGGATGATTTCTGCGTGAGCTGCCACAGCTATGCCGCGGTGAAGATCGACTGCTTCGATTGCCATTCCACCAAGCCGCAGGGCTCGATGGCGATGCATGCGCTGAATGCCGAAACGGCGCACTACGCGCACAAGCTGGCTGCCCAGGCAAACAGCAAGGTCAGTGCGGAAGAGATGGCTGGGGTTGCCCAATGAGCGAACTGAAACCGATGTCCAGTAACCATTCCAGTCCAGCCACGCCGAATTCGCCCGAGCGGCGCCGCTTCATGGGCGTAGCGACGGCTACCGCCGGGCTGGCCATCGCCCCCGGCATGATGCTGATCGAAGTGGCGCATGGCCGTTCCGACGATCAGGCGGCCAGCAGTGCGGTGCGCTGGGGCATGCTGGTCGACGCGACCCAGTGCGCGACCGGCTGCAACGACTGCGTCTCCGCGTGCAGCACCGAAAACGGCTGGACGCCGGTGGCGGAAAGCACGCATCCGAGGCAGGCGCCGCAGTGGATCCGCAAGCTCGAACTGCAGGATCCGCTGACGCAGATGGAAACCAATCTGCCGATGATGTGCCAGCACTGCGACGAACCGCCGTGCGTGGACGTCTGTCCGACCGGTGCGTCGTTCAAGCGCGCCGACGGCATCGTGCTGGTCAACCGCCACACCTGCATCGGCTGCCGCTACTGCATGATGGCGTGCCCCTACAAGGCGCGCTCGCTGGTGCACGAATCGCTGAACGATACCCAGAAGCCGGACGTGCCGCGCGGCATCGGCTGCGTCGAAGCCTGCACCCTGTGCGTGCAGAAGATCGACCGCGGCGATGGGACGACCGCGTGTGTCGAGGCGTGTACCGCCGCCGGTCACAATGCCTTGCTGTTCGGCGACCTGAATGACCCCGAAAGCGAGATTTCCAAGCGGCTGCGCGAACTGCCGACCAAGCAGGTGCGCGCCGACCTCAATCTCAATCCCGGCGTTCGCTATCACGGAATCTAAATCACCATGGCAAGCATTACCTTCCGCGAAGTAGAAGGCAGCAGCCCGAAGTACTGGATGCTGTTCGGTTTCCTCGGCCTGTTCGTCCTGTTCGGCGCATTGGCCTGGGGTTACATGCATCACCACGGCCACGTCGTCACCGGCATGGACAACCAGATCGTCTGGGGCTTGCCACATGTGTTCGCGGTGTTCCTGATCGTGGCCGCCTCGGGTGCGTTGAACGTCGCGTCGATCGCGTCGGTCTTCAACAAGCCGATGTACAAGCCGCTGGCGCCGCTGTCGGCGATCCTCGCGCTGGCGCTGATGCTGGGCGGCCTCCTGGTGCTGGTGCTCGACCTCGGCCGTTCCGACCGCCTGATCGTGGCGATGACGAACTTCAATTTCAAGTCGATGTTCACCTGGAACGTGTTCCTGTATTCCGGCTTCTTCGGCCTGGTGGGCGCCTACCTGTGGACGATGCTGGATCGCAACGTCAAGACCTTCTCTAAGGCCGCGGGCACCGCCGCTTTCGTCTGGCGCCTGATCCTGACTACCGGTACCGGCTCGCTGTTCGGCTTCCTCGTCTCGCGCGAGCTGTACGGCACCGGCCTGCTGGCGCCGATGTTCATCATCATGTCGTTCTCGTATGGCCTGGCGATCTATCTGATGGTGCTGGTCGCGGCCTACGCCTGGACCGGCCGCACGCTCGGCGATGCGGTGATGATGCGGCTGAAGAGCCTGCTCGCGGTGTTCGTCGCGGCGGTGCTGTACTTCGTCGTCGTCTACCACATGACCAACCTCTACTTCACCAAGTACCACGCGGTCGAAGCCTTCATCCTGCGCGACGGCGGCATCTTTACCACGCTGTTCTGGGTGGGGCAGATCGTCATCGGCGGCGTGATTCCGCTGGCGATTCTGCTGAGCGGTCTGGGCCGGCAGCGCGCATGGATCATGATTGCCTGCGCGCTGATCGTCCTCGGCGGCATTGCGCAGATGTACGTCACCATCATCGGCGCCCAGGCCTACCCGCTCGACATGTTCCCCGGTCTGGCCGAAAAGAGCAGCTTCTTCGACGGCGAAGTGCACAGCT
Organism: Thiobacillus sp.; assembly: GCA_036382965.1. Lineage (GTDB taxonomy): Bacteria > Pseudomonadota > Gammaproteobacteria > Burkholderiales > Thiobacillaceae > Thiobacillus. The sequence goes on along the minus strand of DASVPF010000009.1, from coordinate 4,774 downwards.
ATTCGCCCAGCGTGCCCGAGATTTTCCTCGGCCTCGGCGGCGTGGCGATCGCCCTGCTGGTCACCACCTTTGCGGTCAAGGTGCTGCGCCTGCTGCCGGCCAGCCTGGACGACGCGACCGTCGCCAAGCTGGAACATTAATTCCTGAACTGCCGGGCGTGCCCGGCGGGGGATCGCCCGGCATGAACCAGCAAGCCACCTCGGCATCTTCCCTGAATCATCCTGACAAGCGCGGGGCTCGTATGCCCCACAAGGGGACTCCGATTTTCTATGGGGTTATATAACCCCATGAAAAGTCGTATGCCCCGCGTCTTCATTTCCGCCGCCCACAAATCGTCCGGCAAGACCACGCTCACGCTCGGCCTGTGCGCGGCCCTGCACGCGCGCGGCCATGCCGTGCAGCCGTTCAAGAAGGGCCCCGACTACATCGATCCGCTGTGGCTGGGGATGGCGGCGCAGCGCCCCTGCTACAACCTCGATTTCCACATGATGCAGCGCATTGAGATCGAACAGCAGTTCGCCCGTGCCGCGATGGGCGCGCGCATCAGCCTGATCGAAGGCAACAAGGGCCTGTACGACGGCCTCGACCTCGACGGCAGCAACAGCAACGCCGCGCTCGCCAAGCTGCTGGGCGCGCCGGTGGTGCTGGTGATCGACGCGCGCGGCATGACGCGCGGCGTGGCGCCGCTGATTCTGGGCTACCAGGCGTTCGACCGCGACATCCGTATTGCCGGCGTCATCCTCAACAACCTCGGCGGCAGCCGCCACGAGTCGAAACTGCGCGCAGTGATCGAGCATTACACCGACGTCGAGGTGATCGGCGCGGTGCAGCACGATCCCGGCATGCAGATCGCCGAGCGTCATCTGGGGCTGGTGCCGGCCAACGAACAGGACGCCGCGCGCGCGCGGATCCGGCACGTCGGCGAGCGGGTCGCCGCACAGGTCGACCTGCAGCGTGTGCTGGCGATCGGCGACAGCGCGCCGGCGCTCAGCGTGTCTTTTCCGGCCGCGACGGCGGAGTCTGCCGAGCGCGTGCGCATCGGCATCGCGCACGACCAGGCCTTCGGTTTCTATTACAGCGAAGACCTCGACAGCCTGCGTGCCGCCAACGTCGAACTGGTCGACATCGACACCCTGCATGCGCCGGCCCTGCCCGACGTGGACGGCCTCATCATTGGCGGCGGCTTCCCCGAAGTGTTCATGACCGAACTCGAAGCCAACGGCGCCCTGCGCACTCAGATTCGCGGCGCCATCGAGGCCGGGCTGCCCACCTATGCCGAATGCGGCGGGCTGATGTATCTGTCGAAGAGCCTCAACTGGCAGGGCCAGACGCGGCAGATGGTCGGCGTGGTGCCGGGCGACACTGTGATGCACGAGCGCCCGGTCGGCCGCGGCTATGCGCGCCTGCAGCCGACCGGCGCCGACCGCTGGCAGGAAACCGCGCCCATCCCGGCGCATGAATTTCATTATTCCAGCTTGGAAAACCTGCCCGCCGACTCCATATACGCCTACCGGATGGCGCGCGGCCATGGCATCGACGGCCGGCATGACGGTTATCAGCACCGCAACCTGCTGGCCGCCTACGTGCATCGTCGCGGCAGCGGCGCGCAGGGCTGGATCGCGCCGTTTTTGAACCAGGTGCGCGCGCACAAGGCGCGCGCCGCCGCCTAATTTTTGAGGGACACGCCATGATCAAGATTACCGACGCCGCCGCCGCGCAGATTCGCGCCGTCTCCAACAATCCCGACGTCTACGGCATGGTGCTGCGTGTCGCCGCCTATCAGGAAGACGACGGCAGCGTGAACTACGGCATGGGCTTCGACCAGGAACGCGAGGCCGACGAGCAGTTGATCGTCAACGGCATCGAAATCCTGATCGCCGCGTCCAGCACGCCCTACCTGCAGGGCGTCACGCTCGATTTCGTCGAAATGAATCCGGGCGACATGCGCTTCATTTTCATTCCGCCCTATTCAGCAGAAGACGGGCCCGCCGGGCCTGAAGCTGGCACCGGGCCCGAAGCCGGCGCCGCCGCCGAGTGAACCAATGAACTATCTGCCCATCTTCCTCGACCTGCGCGACCGCCTGTGCCTGGTGGTGGGCGGCTCCGAAACCGCCGCGCGCAAGGCCGAGTTGCTGCTGCGCGCCGGTGCGCGCGTCGATGTCGTTGCACCCGCATTGCACGAAAGCTTTGAACGCCTGCCGCATGCCGACAATCTGAACCGGGTGGCGGATGCCTTCAGACCCGAGCTACTCGACGGCAAGGACGCGGTGATCGTGGTCGAGGACGAGTTGGCAGCGGCCAAAGTCATCGCCGACGCCGCGCGCGCGCGCCACATCCCGGTCAACGTCGCCGACAAGCCCGCGCTGTGCAGCTTTATCCTGCCGTCGATCATCGACCGCTCGCCGATCATGGTGGCGGTCTCCAGCGGCGGCGAATCGCCGGTGCTCGCGCGCATGCTGCGCGCACGGCTGGAAACGCTGGTCCCCGCCGCCTACGGTCGCCTCTCCGCACTCGCCTCGCGCTACAAGGACCGCGTGCGCGCCGCGATCAAGCCGGAACAGCGCCGCGCCTTCTGGGAAAAGGTATTCCTCTCGCCGGTCGCCGAAATGGTGTTTTCCGGGCGCGACGTCGAGGCCGAGGCGCAGCTCGACGCCATGATCAATAACGGGGCCGAACACGACATCCCCCGCGGCGAGGTCTATCTGGTGGGCGCCGGCCCGGGCAATCCCGATCTGCTGACTTTCCGCGCGCTGCGGCTGATGCAGCAGGCCGACGTCATCGTGCACGACCGCCTCGTCTCGCAGCCCATCCTCGACATGTGCCGGCGCGACGCCGAACGCATCTACGTCGGCAAGGAACGCGACGACCATGCGGTGCCGCAGGAGGAGATCAATCTCATGCTGGTTCGCCTGGCCAAGGAGGGCAAGCGCACGCTCAGGCTGAAGGGCGGCGACCCCTTCATCTTCGGCCGCGGCGGCGAGGAAATCGAAACCCTGGTCGAGCACGGCGTGCCGTTCCAGGTGGTGCCGGGCATTACCGCCGCCGCCGGCGTGGCGTCCTATGCGGGCATCCCGCTCACCCACCGCGACTATGCGCAGTCGGTCGCGTTCGTCACCGGGCATCTGAAGGAAAACACCTTCAACATGAACTGGGAGGGCATCGCCCGCCACGACCAGACCATCGTCATCTACATGGGTCTGAAAGGCCTGCCGCTGCTGTGCGAAGCGCTGATCAAGCACGGCCTGACGCCCACCACTCCGGCCGCCATCGTGCAGCACGGCACGCTGCCCACGCAGCGCGTCATCACCGGCGACCTCACCACGTTGCCTGCGCTGGCGGAGCAGGCCGGTCTCAAGGCGCCCACCCTCATCATCGTCGGCAACGTCGTCAAGCTGCGCGAGAAGCTCGGCTGGTTCCAGCCCGAATTGCACAGCGAACAGGCGCACCGCACGCCACTCGAAACGGCGGACCACCTGCGCTGACGCCGCGCGCACTCCAATCGGGGAGCTGCGCGCCAGCGGCCAGCCCGACTCCAGCGGCATGGGCAGGCCGTCGGAGAACTGGCCGATTTGCGGCGCGTGACTAGAATAAGAAATGGACTTGGCAACGAGGCAACGAGGCCGTTTCCGCTACGCGCAGCCACCGGCCGCGAACTGGCGAACGAAACCAGCTGGGCAGCGACCTCGCCGACGGGAGCCTGACATGATCGACCTCTCCACCAATTATCTCGGCTTCACGCTCAAGAACCCGCTGGTTCCATCCGCGTCGCCGCTGTCGCGCGACATCGACACCGCCCTGCGCCTGGAGGACGCCGGCGCCGCGGCGCTGGTGATGTATTCGCTGTTCGAGGAGGAATTGCGCGCGGAGCAGGCGATGCTCGACCGCTTCCTGCTGAACGCCAGCATCGGGCATGGCGAGGCCGACGGTTTTCTGCCCGATCACGGCGGCTTCCGCAACAGCCTCGATCACTATCTGGCGCATCTGCACCTGCTCAAGCGCCGTCTGGAGATTCCCGTGGTGGCGAGCCTCAACGGCGTGTCCCTGTCCGGCTGGGTGGAACTCGGGCGTGAACTGCAACAGGCCGGCGCCGACGCGCTGGAACTCGACGTCTATCACGTCGCGGCAGAAATGCTGGAATCCGGCGAAGCGGTGGAGGCGCGTTACATCAGCCTGCTCACCGAACTGCGCGACGTGGTGAACATTCCCATCGTCATGAAGCTGTCGCCGTTCTTTTCCTCGCTGCCGAATTTCGTGCGGCAGCTGGAGTTTGCGGGCGCGAGTGGCGTCGCGCCATTCAACCGCTTCTATCAGCCGGACATCGACCTGGAAAAACTCTACGTGGTCGATCGGCTGCAGCTGTCGCAGCCCGAAGAGGCGCTATTGCGCATCCACTGGCTCTCCATCCTGCACGGCCGCACCTGCCTGACGCTGGCCGCCACCGGCGGGGTCTACAGCCATGAAGATGCGCTCAAGCTTTTACTGGTCGGCGCCGACGTCGTGCACATAGCATCCTGCCTGCTCGAGCACGGGCCGAGCAGGCTCACGCAAATCCTGCGCGACATGGAACGCTGGATGGCCGAGCGCGAATACCGCTCGGTCGCCCAGATCAAGGGCAGCATGAGCCAGAAGAACCTGTCCGCTCCTGCCGCCATGGCGCGTTCCAGCTACCTGCGCGTGCTCGACAGTTTTTCGCCGCGGCCGGGGGTGCGGTCGTAGGGGGAGCACTGAACAGGGCGTCATTGAGGAGCACCGCGGTGCGGCAATCCAGAAGTGT
>DASVPF010000008.1:0-2683 GCA_036382965.1 Thiobacillus sp. | reverse complement strand
AGGAGAGCGGCGCGGCGCCCGGCTTGCCGATCTGCCCGCTGGCCAGATGCAGGTTGATCAGCGCGGCGTTCTTGTCGGTACCGCAGCTGGATTGATTCAGCCCCTGGCAATACAAAGACAAGGTCGGCCCGCGCGGCATTTCCAAGCGCGTGCGCGTCGTCGGCGGCAAGGTGAGCGCCGCGCGGCTGACCGGCGAGACGGCGGCCTTCGACTGGTTGCGCGACGTCATCGTCGAGGGCGTCGACGCGGCGTCGCTGCGCAGCTGGGTGCTGGCCCCGGTGGCGCGTCCGCCCGCGCGCGGCCGCTGGCGGTCGGATAGACGCCGTCGACGTACAGCCGTGCCGCGCCTGCTGTCGCGCCTTCGGGAAACGGCCATTGCTGCGGCGCCGTATCGAGCAGCGCGTAACTCAGGCCGCTGATGTCGAGATCGCGCCCGCGCGTGGTTTCGCGGTGTTCGTTGAAAATGGCTTCGGCGCTGGCGTAGGGGAACAAGCGCGCGCCCGCTTGCGGCATCAGGCGCCGTGCAAATTCGGTGACGATGGCCCAGTCGGCGCGCGCCTCGCCCGGCGGCGCAACGGCGGCACGGACGCGCGCGATGCCGCGCTCGGAATTGGTCATCGTGCCGTCGGTTTCGCCCCAGGTTGCGGCCGGCAGCAGCACGTCAGCAAACGGCACGGTTTCGGTGTCGGCAAAGGCCTCCTGCAGCACCACGCATTCGGCGGCTTGCAGGGCTTCGTGTACGAGAGTCTGGTCGGGCAGCGACTGTGCGGGGTTGGTGCAGGCGATCCAGATCGCACGGATTTCGCCGCGCTTCACTGCGTCGAACATTTCCACCGCGGTCTTGCCCGGCGTCGCCGGCACATCGTCGACGCCCCACAGCCGCGCGACTTCGGCGCGATGCTCGGGATGGTCGAGGTCGCGGTGCGCCGACAGCATGTTCGCCATCCCGCCGACCTCGCGCCCGCCCATCGCATTGGGCTGGCCGGTCAAGGAGAGCGGCGCGGCGCCCGGCTTGCCGATCTGCCCGCTGGCCAGATGCAGGTTGATCAGCGCGGCGTTCTTGTCGGTACCGCAGCTGGATTGATTCAGCCCCTGGCAATACAAAGACAAGGTCGGCCCGGCGGCGAACCAGCGCGCGGCCTGCACGATGTCGCTTGCTGCCACGCCGCAGATCGGTGCGACCTTCTCCGGCGTGTAGTCGCGCACCAGCTCGCGCAGCGCCCCCCAGTTTTCGGTGTGCGCGGCGATGCCGTCGCGGTCGATCAATTCTTCCCACAGCATCACGTTGAGCATGGCGTGATACAGCGCCACGTCGGTGCCGGGCAGAATGGACAGGTGCAGGTCGGCCTCGTCGGCGGTGTCGGTACGGCGCGGGTCGACCACGACAAGCTTCAGATTGGGGTTGGCCTTGCGTGCCGCCTCGATGCGGCGGAACAGGATCGGATGCGCATACGCCGTGTTCGAGCCGGCGATGAAAATCGTCCCCGCGTGATCGATGTCGTCGTAGCAGCCCGGCGGCGCGTCGGCGCCCAGCGTCGCCTTGTAGCCTGCCACCGCGGACGACATGCACAGGCGCGAATTGGTATCGACGTTGTTGGTGCCGATCAGCCCCTTGGCGAGCTTGTTGAAGACGTAATACGCCTCGGTGGTGAGCTGGCCGGAAATATAGAAGGCGACGGCGTCGGGGCCGTGTTCGTCGATGACCGCACGAAATCTGTCTGCGGCGTGATCGAGCGCCGCCTCCCAGCTCACGCGCTGGCGCGGCGAGGCGCGGTCGGCACGCAGTTCGGGGAAAAGCGCACGCCCGGACGCCTGCGCCGACAGCGCCAGCGTCGTGCCCTTGGTGCATAGCCTGCCCCGATTGGCCGGATGCGCGGGGTCGCCGCGCACGCCGGTGATCTTTCCGGCGTCGACCTCGATCAGCACCCCGCAGCCGGTGCCGCAGTAACAGCAGACAGATGAAACGACAGACATGATGACTCCTTGACCGTGTCTGTCAGCAGGGTCTGTGCCAGGTGGCCACAGCGTAATGAATTCAAGGATTTGACGGAATTCCGCATCATGCCATGGGGGCGAAGTGCTCATCCGCAGTGCACCGAAAGGATGACGTGTCGCAAATTGGTGCACCGATCGAAATTGCTCATCTGCCCGCCGAAAAGAACGCCTTCAATAACTTCGGGCTTGTCCAGTATTATTGGGGCTGCTCGCCGAGGCTGGAATGGAGCCGTTCCCGCAACCACCGATACAAATGAAAACAAGTTTCCCCGTCGCCATCGCGGGCATGTTGCTGCTGATGGCTGGGCTGGCCCGCGCTGCCGACGCGCCCATCCTCGTACTCAACGACACCAACGAACCGCCGTTCACGACCGTGGACGGCAAGGGCTTTATCGACGCCGTCGCCGGCGAAGCCTTCCGCCGCGTCGGGGTCCGGCTGCGCCTGGTGAGACTGCCGGCGGAACGCGGGCTGCTCAACGCCAATGCCGGGATCGAGGACGGCGATCTGGTGCGCATCGCCGGGCTGGAAGCGCGCTACCCGAACCTGGTGCGGGTGCCGGAAAAACTGCTGGATTGGGAATTCGCGGCGTTCGGCAAGGACGCCACCCTGCCGGCGCGCTGGGAGACCTTGCGCACGCGCCCGGTCGGGCATATCCGCGGCTGGAAGCTCTACGAGCGCCACCCGAAG
>DASVPF010000007.1:0-1564 GCA_036382965.1 Thiobacillus sp. | reverse complement strand
CACCGCGGTCTTGCCCGGCGTCGCCGGCACATCGTCGACGCCCCACAGCCGCGCGACTTCGGCGCGATGCTCGGGATGGTCGAGGTCGCGGTGCGCCGACAGCATGTTCGCCATCCCGCCGACCTCGCTGCGCTGCAATCGAATTTGCAATGCGGCACCGAATGCGGTTCGTGCGTGCCCGAACTGAAACGGCTGATCGCCGGGAATCGGGCGGCGGCATGAAAACCATTTCACCACGGAGACACGGAGACACAGAGAGAAACCGAAAGAAATTTGGGGTTCTCTGTGCCTCTGTGTCTCCGTGGTGCAGGACTTTTTTATGAGCTACCCAACCCTCATCCGCCAGATCGAAGCCGGCGCAGGCCTGGGTTTTGTCGAGGCGCGCGCGCTCGGCGCGGCCCTGTTCGACGGCGGCGTGCCGGAACTGGAAACCGCAGCCTTCCTGGTTGCGCTCAACCAGCACGATCCGGGGCTGGATGCCTGGCTCGGTCTGCACACGGCGCTGGCCGATCGCCTGCCCGATTTTGTTGCCCCGGCGGGGCCCTTCCGCACGGTGGTGCTGCCGACCTATCACGGCGTGCGCGCCAATCCGCATCTCACACCGCTCCTGGCGCTGCTGCTGAAAAGTTTCGGCATCCCGGTATTGATCCATGGCGTGCTCGAAGGCGGCGGCGGCACCGCGGCGGCTTACGTGCTGCGCGAGCTCGGCGTCATGCCGTGCAGCACGGCGGCGCAGGTCAATGCCGGTCTGCGCGACGAAGGCATCGCCTTCGCGCCGGTGGCATTGCTGAGTCCGGGCCTCGCCGCGCTGCTGGCCTTGCGCGCGCGGCTGGGGATCGATGGCTGGGTGACGCGGCTGGCGGCGCTGGCCGACGTGCTGGGCGAACGTTCGATACGGGTGACGCCGGTGAGCTCCGACGCGGAGATGGCGCAGACGCGTGCCGTGCTGGAAGCGCTGGGCGGCCACGCGCTGCTGTTGCAGGGCTGCGAGGGCGAGGCGTTCGCCGATCCGCTGCAGCGGCCGGACATGATCCTGGTGCAGGACGGGCAGGGACAGCGGGTGTACGAGGCGCAATCGATGTCGTCTTCCCCGGCCAGTCTGCCAACGCCGGACGCGCGGGCAACCGGCGCGTGGATCGGGCAGGTCATGCGCGACCATCTGTCGCTGCCGCTGCCGATTCGCAACCAGCTGGCGGTCTGCCTGTTCGCCGCCGGTTATACCGAAGACCTCAATCAGGCGCGTGCGATCACGGCCCTGGATGGATTTGGACGTGGCGCCAGCTCCTTCTCCCGCCGGGAGCGGGTTGGGATGACGGGCGCATAGCGCGACGGCTTAGGCCGGGCGGCGTAATTTCCGGTGCGTGCCAAACGATTTGGCACTGCGATGGTGCGAAGCGTGCGAAGGGCGTTCAGGCGCGAGGCGCTGAAACCCAGATAAAACAAGGCAGTTGCCGTACATCAACACCATGGCGAGCTTGTTGAAGACGTAATACGCCTCGGTGGTGAGCTGGCCGGAAATATAGAAGGCGACGGCGTCGGGGCCGTGTTCGTCGATGACCGCACG
>DASVPF010000006.1:0-3934 GCA_036382965.1 Thiobacillus sp. | reverse complement strand
GATCGATCTGACCGGCGGCCACGAAACCCGGCTGGTCGTCGACACCGTGCTGTACGACCAGAAACTGCCCGCCAAATTGTTCACCCCGCAAACCCTCGCCGACGAAAGTCTGGAATCGGAATATCGCCCATGAAAAAACTGTTGCTGACCCTGAGTCTGTCGCTCGCCGCCCTGGCCACGATTGCCGCCGACGAGCTGCCGCCGCCGCGCGCGGCCACGCCGGACACCGCGGACGAGCCGCCGCCGCCGCGAACCACGACGCGCAAACCCCGGGGCATGCCGATCGAGACCGCACCCGCCGAGACCCTGCCTGTCGAGGCCGCGCCGCAGGCCAGCCCCAACGACGACTTGCCGCCTCCGCCGGCACGCAGCCGCAAAGCCGTCGCCCGCGGCTTCCAGCCCACGCTCAAGGCCGGCGTCGACGATCTGCTGCTGGAGGCGGGCAGCCTGCCCGACGCGCCCGAGGCGAACACCTATTCGACGCTGCGCGCCAGCGCCTACGTGCTGTGGCAGCCCAGCCGCAGCTGGGAATTCCGCGCCGGCGCGCGGCTCGACGGCATGACGCAGGACGGCGGCCTGGCCAGCCACCGCGAACTGCTGGCCGACTACGGCGACACCTACGTGCGCTACCGCAACGGCGACACCCGCCTGACCCTCGGCGCGCAGACCATCGTCTGGGGTCGCGTCGACGAAATTCCGCTGGCCGACCGCGTCAGCCGCGTCGACCTCACCCGCTTTGCGCTGGACGACCTGGCCGACCGCCGCCGCGCGCAATTGGCGGCACGCTGGGAGCAAAGCTTCGGCGAGGTCAAGCTGGACGCGGTATGGCTGCCGCTGTTCCGCGCGGCGCAATTGCCCGACATCGCCAGCATCTGGAGCCCGATCAACCGCACCACCGGCCAGATCATCGGCATCGATCCGTCGCTCACGCCCTGGGTGAGTGCCGCGCGCGTCGACGAGGACGAGCACGGCAGCGGCGGCGGCGCGCTGCGCCTCACCAGAACCGGCGCCCCCTTCGATTTCGGCGTGACGCTGGCGCGCACCCGGCAGTCGCTGCCGTATTACCGCCTCGATCTGCCCACGCTCTCGCTCACCGCGGTGCATCCGTTCAATACCTTCGTCGGCGCCGACCTGGAACGGGTAAGCAACGGCCTCACCTGGCGCATGGAAGCCGGCTACACCGACGACGTGCCGGTGACCCTGCCCACCACCGTGATGGACAGCACGCAGTCGCTCGACTGGGTCGGCGCGCTGGAATTCTTCCCCGGCGGCGCCGACACCCGCATCAACCTGCAGCTGCTGGCGCATGCGCTGCAGACCGACCGCAGCATCCTCGAACTGAAAGAGTATTACGGCGCCAACGGCGAGATCGAAACCCGCTTCGGGCAGGGCCGCTGGAAAGCCGGGGTGCGCTTTGCCAGCGGCTTCAACGTGCACGACGTCTACCTCAGCCCCAAGCTCAGCTACGTCGGCTGGGAGCCGTACGAGCTCTACGTCGCCGCGCATTATTTCGACGGCGAGGCGCGCACCTTCGGCGGCTTCCATCAGGATCATTCGCTGATCACGCTGGGCCTGCGTACCAAGTTCTGACCGGGCCCGGCACATGAAGGCGCTGCTGAAACCCTGGCTCGACGGCAGCCGCATGCTGCCGCCCTGGCTGGCGCTGGCCATTCTGCTCGGGATCCAGCTGGTATCGATCCCGTTCGTGTTGAAACTGCATTTCAACAACGCGCCTGATATCTACTCGCCACCCAGCTCGCCCACCATCCAGCTGCGGGAATCGCTGTTCAAGGAATTCCCCAACGATGAAACCGTCGTCGCCCTGTTCGAGGGCGACAATTTGTACACCCCTGCATTTCTCGCCGCACTCGACCGCACGGCGAAGAAAATGGCGGCACTTCCTACGGTCGACCGGGTGCTGACACTGACCACGGTGGAGCATCTCGACACCACCGACGACGGTTTTGCCGTGTCCTTGCTGGTCGATCCAAAACATCTGGCGGACCGCACCGCGCAGCAATGGAAGGCCCGCGTGCTGGGCGATCCTTTCGCGCCCGGCCTCATCGCCTCGCTCGACGGCCGCGCCATTGCGCTGGTGGTGCGCCCGAAATTCCTGAAAGAAAGCCTCGCCCGCCGTGATATTCAGATCGCACTCGACGCGGCCATCGCCGCCGAGAAGCTTGATTCCTATCACACCGCTACCGCCGGCACGGTGGCGCAGACGGTCGCGGAACTGCGCTCGCTCTGGCGCGACAGTGCGATTTTCATCCCGCTCACCTTCGTCATCGGCATGGCGCTGCTGTGGTGGGTGGTCGGACGCATTCGCCCGGTTGTCGTGGGCGGGCTGGCCATGGGTGCCGTGGTATCGGCCAGCGTGGCCGGGCTGGTGATATTCGGCCAGCCCTACACCCCTGTTACGGCGATGATCCCCACCCTGATGGCGGCTTACACCGTCGCCACCATGCTGCATTTTTATGCCGCCATCCAGCGCGCCCGTGTTGCGCTTCTGCCGCGCCCCCAACGCATCGCACGCGCCCTGAAAGAGACCTTCATACCCGGGCTTCTCACCGTGCTGACCGCCGGCGCGGGGATGCTAAGCCTGGTATGGGTGAACATCCCGCCGGTGCAGGCCTTCGGCCTGTCGGGTGCCATCGGCACGCTGATCGTGTTTCTGGTGGTGTTCATTCTGGTGCCGCCCATCCTGCTGAAATGGGATATACCACGCTGGCCGCGCCGCCGCACCGGTCTTGCGATTGCGCGCCATATCGCTGCAGCGATGGCCGTGTTCAGCCTCAGACATGCGAGGGCGGTGCTGATATCCGCCGCATTACTGGTATTGGCGACCATTCCACTGGTGATGCAGGTCAAGGTCGAATCCAACATCCTGGAATTCTTCGCGCCCAACCACCCCCTCAGCCGCAGCACCGCCCGGATCGAAAGCAAACTGTCCGGCGTCACGGGATTGGAAGTCGTCCTCACCGGCAGCGCGCGCGACAGCCTGAAAGATCCCATGCGCCTGGCCCAGATCAGGGCGCTGCAGACCTGGCTGGAACAGCAGCCGGAAATCGACCGCAGCTTTTCGCTGGTCGACGTGCTGGAGGAAATGAACCATGCCTTCAGCGGCGTGGAACGCGGCCCGAAAGCCCTGCCGAGCGGCCGCAAGCTGATCGAGCAACTGCTGCTCATTTACGATGGCAAGGATATGTATGAGTTCGTCAACCACGAATTCCAGCGCGGTCGCATCCTCATCAGCCTCAACGTGCACGGTGCCAACGAAACAGCCAGCGTGATTGACCGGATCCGTACGCACCTTGCCGCCCAGCCCATCGCCGGTGTGCGCTACGACATTGCGGGATTCGGCCAGCTGTTCGCCGACCAGACCGACCGCATCGTCAATGGCCAGTTGAAGAGCTTTGCCTCGTCCTTTCTGCAAATTCTGCTGCTGATGGCACTGCTGTTCCGCTCGTTCAAGGCCGCGCTGATCTGCCTGATCCCCAACCTGGCGCCACTGTTCTTCATTTTTGTGGTGATGGGCACCACGGGGATTACGCTCGACGTCGCCACCGTGCTGATTGCCGCAATCATTCTCGGCATCACCGTGGACGACACCATCCACCTCTATCACGGCTACCAGCACCGCATTCAGCACGGCATCAGTCCGGTGTTCGCCATTATCCGTAGCGTGGAAAGCTCCGGCCGCGCGGTGATCGCTATTTCGATCGTGTTGATTGCGCAGTTCACCCTGCTCGGGCTGTCCAATTACCGCCCCACCGCGCACTTCGGCATGCTAAGCGCGATCGGCCTGTTTGCCGGTCAGGTATTCGAATTGCTGTTGACACCCGCGTTGCTCGGCATGAAATTGCGCAAGCCGCGGTAGCCTAGGGCCTGTTCACGCTAATTTCGCACCTGCGTTGCTGCGAGAAAGCGATGGATG
>DASVPF010000005.1:0-15761 GCA_036382965.1 Thiobacillus sp. | reverse complement strand
CGGCACGCCGGTCGCGAGCCTGGAAACGCCCGTGCCGTCGAGATTGAGACTGACCGTGATCTGGGTTTCGAGGGTGTTGCGAGTGACTTGTGCGGTACGCATGGCGTCGGAAAATAAAGCTGTAAAAGGATTCTAGCAGGCCGCTATCGTTTTCAGCACAGCGCTTTCAATGCGGCGAGCAGGACATCGCATTGTGCATCGGTCCCGACCGTGATGCGCAGAAACGGCGCAATGCGGGCCGGGCTCTTGAAATGGCGCACGATGATGCTGCGTTCGCGCAGCGCGGCGGCCAGGCTGGCGCCTTCGTGCGCGGGATGGCGGGCGAAAATGAAATTGGCCTGCGAGGGCAGCACGTCGAAGCCCATGTCAGCCATCGCGGCCACCAGCCGGGTGCGCGTCGCCACCACTTTGGCGCAGATGCTCTCGAAATAGGCGGGATCCTCCACCGACGCCAAGGCACCCGCCTGGGCGAAGCGGTCGAGCGGATACGAGTTGAAACTGTCCTTCACCCGGTTGAGCGCCTCGATCAGATGTACCTGCCCGATCGCATAGCCGACGCGCAGGCCGGCCAGCGCATGCGATTTCGACAGGGTGCGGATGACCAGCAACTGCGGATAGCGCGCCACCAGTCCCACCGCCGATTCGCCGCCGAAGTCGATATAGGCTTCATCGATCACGACAACCGAGTCGGAATTGCCGGCAAGCAGGCACTCGATTTCCGCCAGCGCCAGCAAGCACCCGGTCGGCGCGTTGGGGTTGGGGAAAATCACGCCGCCGTTGGGCGTCAGGTAGTCGTCGACCCGAATTTCGAAGGATTCGGTAAGCGGAATCGTGCGATAGGCGATTTCGTACAATCCGCAATACACCGGGTAGAAGCTGTAGGTGACGTCGGGAAACAGGATCGGGCGCGCGTGTTTCAAGAGCGCCATGAACGCGTGCCCCAGCACCTCGTCGGAACCGTTGCCGACGAACACCTGGTCGGCGGCCACGCCATGCAATGTGGCGATGGCTGCGCGCAATCGATCCGAGCCGGGGTCGGGATACAGGCGCAGCGTATCGGCGGCCTCGGCACGCACCGCATCCAGCACCTTGGGGCTGGGCCCATAGGGGTTTTCATTGGTGTTGAGTTTGACCAGATTGGCCAGCTTCGGCTGCTCGCCCGGCACATAGGGCGTCAGGCCGTGTACCACGGCACTCCAATATTGGCTCATTGGAATAGCGGGCTCATTGCGGAAGCAGTCGATATTCGGCGGAGCGCGCATGCGCCTGCAGGCCTTCGCCATAGGCGAGCGTGGCGGCGATCCGGCCCAGCGTCTGCGCGCCGGCCTGCGACACGTGGATCAGGCTGCTGCGCTTCTGGAAGTCGTACACGCCCAGCGGCGACGAGAAGCGCGCGGTACGCGAAGTCGGCAGCACGTGATTCGGCCCGGCACAGTAATCGCCCAGCGCCTCGCAGGTGTTGCGGCCCATGAAAATCGCGCCGGCGTGGCGCAACTTGGGCAGCAGCGCATCGGGATCGACCACCGACAGCTCCAGGTGCTCCGGCGCAATGGTGTTCGAGATCGCCACCGCGTCGTCGAGGTCGTGCGTCTTGATCAGCGCGCCGCGGTGGGTGAGTGAGGTGCGGATCACTTCGCTGCGCGGCATGTCATCGATCAATTTGTTAATTGCGGCCGCGACGGCATCGAGATAGGCCGCGTCGGGCGACAGCAGGATGGACTGCGCCATTTCGTCGTGCTCGGCCTGCGAGAACAGGTCCATCGCCACCCATTCCGGCGGCGTATTGCCGTCGGCGATCACCAGGATCTCGGACGGCCCGGCAATCATGTCGATCCCCACGGTACCGAACACGCGGCGCTTGGCCGCCGCCACATAGGCGTTGCCAGGGCCGACGATCTTGTCGACCTGCGGCACGGTTTCCGTACCGTAGGCCAGCGCCGCCACGGCCTGCGCGCCGCCGATGGTGAACACGCGGTCGACCCCGGCAATCGCCGCCGCCGCCAACACCAGCTGATTCTGTTCTCCACCCGGCGTCGGCACCACCATGATGAGTTCGCCCACCCCCGCCACCTTGGCCGGAATCGCGTTCATCAGCACCGACGACGGATACGCGGCCTTGCCGCCCGGCACGTACAGTCCGACGCGGTCGAGCGGCGTGACCTTCTGCCCCAGCACGGTGCCGTCGTCCTCGGTATACGTCCACGATCCCTGGACCTGCTTCTCGTGGTAGCGGCGCACGCGCTCCGCCGCGGCTTCCAGCGCCTGACGGGTGGCGGCGGGCAAGTGGTCGAGCGCGGTCTTGAGTTGGGTGGCGTTCAGTTCCAGGGTGGCCAGCGAGACGGCCGGCAGGCGGTCGAAACGCGCGGTGTATTCGAGTACCGCCGCGTCGCCCCGCGTTTTCACGTCGTGCAGAATCGCGGCGACGGTCTGTTCGATGGCGGCGTCGGCAGCATCGTCGAATTGCAACAAACGGGCGAGGCGCGCCTGAAAATCAGGCTGCGCGCTATCGAGGCGGGTGAGCGTAAGCACAGGATTCTTCTTTAAAAAGTCTGGGCAAAAAGTCTGGTTCCGATTGTACCGGTTTTTGGCGTTTCGCCGCGCCCGGCAGGGCTTCTCCAGACTGACTTCATACCCATTCCGGAAATTAGACAAAGTCCAGATTGCTGATTATCATCAGACGCATGCATTACACGCGCGACAACATGGCCGGCCTTTTGCGCAGCCACGACATCAATCCGACCCACCAGCGGATCGAGATCGCGCACGCGCTGTTTTCGCGACAGGAGCACCTCTCGGCCGACCAGGTGATGGCGATCGTCAACACGCGTCATTCCGAGACCTCCAAGGCCACGGTCTACAACACGCTCAAGCTGTTCCTGGAAAAGGGCCTGGTGCGCGAAGTCATCGTCGACCCCAGCAAGGTGTTCTTCGACCCCAACACCAGTCCGCATCATCACCTCTACGAAGTCGACAGCGGCAAGCTGTCCGACATCGACGCCGAGCACGTTCGGATTTCCGGCCTGCCGCCGATGCCGGACGGCATGGTGACCGAAGGCATCGATCTGATCGTGCGCGTCCGCCGTAAAAGCTGACGTTTCCCGCCCGTCGATGAAACGGGTTCACACCGCCCCCACCCTGCTCGACGCTCAACTCGCCGCCGATGCGCTGTCCAGCCTCGGCATCGCCACCCATATTTTCAATGCCAATGCCGCCGGCGCGCTGGGCGAGGTGCCGTTCATCCAGGCGCAGCCCGAAGTGTGGATAGCCGACGATGCGCAGGAAGCGCGGGCGCGCGAGGCGTTGGCGGGAATATTGAATGCGGCCGCTACGCGCGGAAAAAATCTGTCCGCAGTGCGGCGAAGCCAATCCTGGCAATTTCCTGAGTTGCTGGCGATGCAGCGGGGCGTTGCCGGATTAATCGTCTGCAGCGTCGGACGACAGCAGGTCTTTCTTCAGCGCGTCGAGGTGCTGCTGATACTGGCGCGCGAAAATCCGCTCCAGTTCGTCGATCGCCTCTGCCGCCGCCACGCCATGTATCAGGTGGCGGGTCATCTGTGCGGAAGCCTCGTGGAAAATCCGGTTGCGCTCCAGCATCGGATAGGTCTGCATCAAACGCTGGATCGCCTTGACCACGTTTTCCTGCTCGGGACGCGGAATCGGCAGCGGCTCGCGGGGCGGCGCAGCGGCCATCTCGGCGCCATCCTTGTCCGCCAGAAACTCGGCGTAGTCCAGCAAGGCCTGCTGACGGGATTCGGATAAGGACCGGAATAGCGAGACGAGGCGTTTGCTGTCCCGCATCAGCGGCCACGCCCCTTGTTCGGGCGCTTCAAGGGAACGACATCGGTATTGCACTGCTGAAATTTGTTCTCGACAAAGCTGATGAAGGCGTCGAGCAGCTTGCTGCGGAACTTTTCCGGTGCGTAGACCATGGACAGCTGGCGCGTCAGACGCGGGTTCAGCGGTACCGCAACCAGCGTGCCGAGCTGGATTTCCTTGGTGACGGTGGAGGCCGACATGATGGCGACGCCCAGGCCTGCCTCAACCGCGCCCTTGATCGCCTCACGGCTGCCAAGCTCCATTTCGATGTGCAGATCGTCGGGGTTGACGCCGTTATTCTTGAAAAAATCGTCCACCACCTCGCGCGTGCCCGAGCCATGTTCGCGCGACACATAAGGCTGATCGGCGATGTCGCGCGCGTTCACGTTCGCATGCGAGGCCAGCGCATGAGTGGGCGAACAAATCATCACCAGTTCGTCCTCGCAGCACGCCAGCGTAGTCAGGATGGGGTTGTGCGAAGGGGCCTCGATCAGGCCGACGTCGAGCGAATGGTCCGCCACTTTCGCCGCCACGGTTTCCGAGTTGGCAACGGTCAGGCGCGCCTGCACCTGCGGGAAGCGCGCCTTGAATTCGCCCAGGATGCGGGGCAACTGGTATTCGGCAATGGTGGTCGATGCGCCGATCATCAAAGGACCGGTCACCTGCCCGGTCAGTTCGCCGACGCGTGCTTCCATTTCGCCGGTCAGGGCCAGGATACGCTCGGCGTAACCCAGCACCAGATCGCCTGCCGGAGTCAGCGAAATCTTGCCGTGGCTGCGCTCGAACAGCCGGGTGTTGAAATGCTCTTCCAGTTGCTTCACCTGGAAGGTCACCGCAGGCTGCGTCATGTACAGAATATCGGCTGCCTTGGTAAAGCTGAGCTGCTTGGCGACGGTGTAGAATACTTGAAGTCTGCGGTCGGCCATTAATTTCCGCCCCCGGGTCAAAAAAGATTTTTATTCAACCACAAACCCGCCAGTGCCGAAACCTTCACACCACCAAGCCATTGTAATATTTGGTATTTTTCCAGAACAGCCGTGCCGCCCCCGCGCTGCATCCCGCCACCCCTGATCTGGCTCGCCACGTGAACCGCGCTTTTTACACCATCCTGCTGGCGCAGTTCCTGTCCGCTCTGGCTGACAATGCCCTGCTGTTCGCGGCGATCGGTCTGCTGGTGTTTTTTGCCTCGCCGGAATGGCATTCGCCGCTGCTGCAGACGGTTTTCGTCATTGCCTACATCGTGCTGGCCCCGCTGGTGGGACCGTTTGCCGACGCCCTGCCCAAAGGCCGCGTTATGCTCATCGCCAATACGGTCAAATTCGCGGGCTGCCTCACCATGCTGGCCGGCCTGCACCCGCTCCTGGCCTACGCTATCGTCGGCGTCGGTGCAGCCATGTATTCGCCCGCCAAATATGGCATCCTGACCGAACTGCTGCCGACCGACAAACTCGTCGTCGCCAACAGCTGGATGGAGGGCACCACTGTTGTCGCGATCGTGCTCGGCGCCATCATCGGCGGCGCGCTCATCAATCCCCATCTGGCCGAACGCATCCTGAGCAGCGCCGGGCTCTCGGCCGCCGTCATCGCCCCCAAGTTCGCCATTATCGCCATCACCGGCCTGTATCTGGGTGCCGCGCTCATCAACCTGTTCATCCCGCGTCTGCCGATCGACCACAAACTCCCCAGCCGCTCACCGCTGTATGTCCTGCACGACTTCTGGCATAGCTTCAAGTTGTTGTGGCGCGATCCGCTCGGCCAGGTATCGCTCATGGTCACGACCCTGTTCTGGGGAGTCGGCGCCACCCTGCGCCTGCTCATCATCGCGTGGGCCGCGCTCAACCTGAAGTACGGCCTCGACCAGGCGACCCAGCTCACCGCCGCCTCGGCCTTCGGCATCGCCATCGGCTCCATCCTGGCGGGCAAGTTCGTCCGCCTGCAGCGCGCCATCAGCGTCCTGCCGGCGGGCATCCTGCTGGGCTTTGTGCCGATCGCACTAATCGGGGTAGAAAGCCTGATCCCCGCCCTCTTGCTGTTGACACTGGCGGGCGTGCTGGCAGGGTATTTCGTGGTGCCGATGAATGCCCTGCTGCAACATCGCGGACATTTGCTGATGGGAGCGGGCCATTCCATCGCCCAGCAAAATTTCAACGAGAACATCAGCATCCTGATGCTGACCGGCGCCTATGCCCTGATGGTGCGCGCCGAATGGCACATCCACACCATCATCTGGGTATTCGGCCTGTTTATCAGCTGTGTGATGACCACGGTGTGGCTGCGCCACCGCCACGACGTCGTGCACTAACAGCAGAGAATCGGGCCCGAGTCTCCTCATAAAATAGCCGGCCGATCCGCCAGCTCGTCGGGATTCTGCGCAATGGGCGGGAAATGCGCGGCCAGCAGCGCGCCAACCTGCTCGATGCCCGTCAGCGCGCCGCGCTTGAAGTCGCCTTGCCGGAATGCGCCTTCCATCGCCTGCGCCACCGCTTCCCACTCGCCCTGCCCCACCCGCGCTGCGATGCCGCGATCGGCGACGATCTCGATATTGCGGTCGCGAGCAGCAGATAAATCAGCACGCCGCTGTTATGTTCGGTGTCCCACACGCGCAGGGTCGAGAATATTTCGATCGCGCGTTCGCTGGCACCCATAAGGCGCTACGCACCCGCAAGGGTACGCCGCCAGACGCCCGCCCTTCGGGCGGTCTTGGCGCAGCACCCGCTGGCACGCGCGTGTGCGCGCCTGCCAGATGTTACCCAGTCCAAACCAGCCGTTCCCAGACCAGAAATACTGCTTGCCAACCCGCGTTCCAATAATGGGGCAATAAAGTTACCGAGCAAGAACCCCAACACCAGGATTAGAAGAAGACCTTCTCCAGTTCTTTTTTTGGTTTATTCCGATTCTCTGGCGGCGGCAGCGGTTCGCATTCAGCCATCTGGACATCGTCGCCTCACCGCTTGATGGACATGGACGTCTGAAGTTTTAGGCAACGCCCCAGGTCGCGAACAGCGGATCGGATTCGGCGAGCTTGTCGGCATAACGGTCGTCCCTGGGGCGCTTGAGCCCGCGCTCGACATAGGTTTCAACCTTCTTGAACCCGGCCTGCTTGATCAGCATGCCGACCCAGGCCATGCGCTCCATCGGATGCAGTTGCGTCCACAGCCTGATCACTTTGGGCGGAAAATAGCGGTTCGACAGCGTCACCACGAACATGCCGCCCGGCTTCAACACCCGCCTGGCCTCGGCGACGATCTTGTGCGGTTGCGTCAGGTATTCGAACGACACGGTACATACCACCGCATCGAAGCTGGCGTCGGCAAACGGCAGCGTGGGATCGGCGTTGATATCTTTCACGATGCGTTCGGCGAGTTGCGGATTGTCGGCGAGTTCCTCGGCGTTCATCCCCAGGCCCACGGCGGACTGCACCGTGTCGGGCAGATGCGAGCGCCAGCCGGCCATCAGGTCGAGCACCCGCAAGGGGTACGCCGCCAGACGCTCGCCCTCCGGGCGGTCTTGGCGCAGCACCCGCGCGTTCTCAGGCAGCACCGTGCGGTACAGCGCCTGGATGCGGCGCGCGCACACGACGTCGACGTGGGTCACTTTGCGGGGCTGGGCGTAGAACGCGGCATCCGGCGTCTCGTCTTCGCGGCTGAACGCATCCGGCCCGTCGAAATCGGTCGGCGTCTGCATCTGCGTTTCCATGCCGCTCCATTCCAGCAGTTGCTCAACCCGCCCGACCGGTTCGGTCGAGACATCGCTCTTGCCGCTGTCGATGCTGAAAATGCGGCCCTGCAGCGGGTGGCTGAAATTGGCGACGAAGCTTTCGCCGTTCAATTTCATCACGCGAAACATCGGCGCCGGCGCCTCGTCGGCATGCAGCAGTTGCGACGGGTAGAAGCGCCCCATTTTCAGCGGCGCGATGTCGCTACGGAACACCGCGTTCGGCACCTCGTGTTCGATCTTCGGCCCGACGTCGACCTGGGCATCGACCGGCGGCGTGTCGCCCGGCATCCAGACCACCACCTGATGGCGGCCGAGGTCGGAAAAATAATTGACGCGAAAACGCAGCGCGGAATGCAGAAGTTTCATAGGGGTTCGGTTATCAGGATACGAAAACAAATCTCACCACAGAGTCACAGAGACACAGAGACACAGAGAAAATCTTCAAGACAGGGACACGGGGTAACTGGTTTTCTCCGTGCCTCAGTGCCTCTGTGTAAAAGGTTTTACAAGTTCATCATCGTCCGCCGCGCGAGGCACAGATCCTCCCACGCACGCGCCTTGTCGGGCAGGTTGCGCAGGAGGTAGGCGGGGTGGTAACTCACCACCAGCGGCACGCTCTGGAACTGGTGCACGCGGCCGCGCAGGCGGCCGATCGCCTCGTCGGTGTCGAGCAGGCTTTGCGCGGCAAAGCGCCCCAGCGCGAGGATGAGCTTGGGCTGGATGAGTTCGATCTGCGCCAGCAGATAGGGCCGGCACGCGGCCACCTCGTCCGGCTCGGGATTGCGGTTGCCGGGCGGACGCGATTTCAGCACGTTGGTAATGTAGACGCTGTCGCCGCGCTTCAAATCGATCGCAGCCAGCATGGCGTCGAGCAGCTTGCCCGCCTGGCCGACGAAGGGCTCGCCGCGCGCGTCTTCCTCGGCGCCGGGCGCCTCGCCGACGATCAGCCAGTCGGCGTTCTTGTCGCCCACACCGAGCACGCCCTGGGTGCGGGTGGCGGAGAGTTTGCAGGCAGTGCAGCGGGCAACGGCGTCGGTGAGCGTGTCCCAGGTATAGGCCGTCGATGCGTGAGGCGTGAGGGGCGAAGCGGGTGTATCACGCAATCGCCAGGCGGGACCGATGCCCAGTTCGTTGAACACATCGTCGCGGCTCAACACGTCAATTCCTTCTTCATGATGAGCGCATCCTCGCGGCCGTCACGCGCCGGGTAATAGCCGCGCCGCACCG
The DNA here is from genome assembly GCA_036382965.1 of Thiobacillus sp. GTDB lineage: Bacteria > Pseudomonadota > Gammaproteobacteria > Burkholderiales > Thiobacillaceae > Thiobacillus. The sequence goes on along the minus strand of DASVPF010000005.1, from coordinate 7,001 downwards.
CCAGATCGATAAAGCCACTGCTGCGATACAGCGCAATCGCGGCGGTGTTGGACGTGCGCACTTCCAGAAACAGGCTGTCCGCCTGGTGGTCGCAGGCGCACGCCAGGCAGTGCGCCAGCAGGTCGCGCCCGAGGCCGTGGCGCCGCCAGATCGGCGCGATGGTGAGATTGAGCAGATGGGCTTCGCCTGCCGCCGCCATCATCGCGTAATACCCGATGATTTCATTTTCGGCCTCGCGCACCCACATGCTGTAACCGGCACTCAGCGAATCGGAAAAATTGCCCGGACTCCACGGGTACTCGTAACTCGCCAGTTCGATCCGGTGGATGCGCGGCAGGTCGGCCTCGGTCATCGGGCGCAGGCGATGCGCGATTTCGTGGACCGGATGATCTGGCCGGACGCTCATGCGGATTTTTTCTGGCGGCGTTCGTCCACCGTCAGCGCCACCTTGTCTCGCAGGTAAATCGGTGCGGCGAGCGCCGCATCCAGGCCCTCGCCGCGCGCAAAGGCTGCCGCAGCGAGCGGCGCCATCGCAGCGGCATCGGGCATCAGGGTGTCGTCGATCCGCGTCAGCCGCGCTTGCAGACGCGGGTGCAACACGCCGCCCAGTGCGGCGAACCCGTTGCCGGCCCCGACCCAGCCGTCGCCGTCGGGCACCGCCACCGACTCGGGCAGCGCCAGTTGCGGTTCACGGACCGCACGCCAGCCGGCAGCCTCGCGCTGATACGCCGCCCAGTAGACCTCGGCCATGCGCGCATCGAGCATGGCCAGCACCCGCGAGGGGTACGCCGCCAGACACTCGCCCTCCGGACGGTCTTGGCGCAGTACCCGCGCAGCCCCCGTCTGTTCGGCGATGGATTCCAGCGTGGACACCCCGACCACCGGCAGATCGGCGCCGAACGCCAGTCCCTGCGTCACCGCGCAGGCGATCCTGAGGCCGGTGAACGAGCCGGGGCCGGCGCCGTAGCCGATGCCGTCGAGCTGGCGCAGCGTGAGGCCGGTTTCGCGCAGCAACTCATCCACCATCGGCAGCAGCAGGCTGCTGTGCCGCTGTCCGGCCAGCACCCGGCGCGCGTGAATGCGACCGTCCAGCCACAGCGCGGCCGAGCACCATTCGGTGGAGGTATCGAGAACAAGCAATTTCATGCGTGCGATTTTAGCAGGCCGGTGAAGTCCTCCACGGGGCCGCGACGCGGCTTTCCGGGATGGGATGCAGAATGTGCTTCAACGGTCTGCTATCGGTTGCCGTGGTAGCTGAGGCGGTAAATCGCGCCGGCCTGGTCGTCCGACACCAAGAGGCTGCCGTCGGGCATCACCAGCACGTCGGCCGGCCGGCCCCAGGCCGACTCGCCCTGCAGCCAGCCGGTGACGAAGGGTTCGTAGCCGAGCGCGCGCCCATCCTGCACGCGCACCACGCTGACGCGATAGCCGTTCTTGCGGCTGCGGTTCCACGAGCCGTGCTCGGCGATGAAAACGGCACCCCGATAGCGCTCGGGAAAAGCCGTGCCGGTGTAGAAGCGCATGCCCAGGCTCGCCACGTGCGCGCCCAGATTCTGCACCGGCGGCGTGAATTCGGCGCAGCGCCGGGTCCGGCCGAATTCGGGGTCGGCGATGGTGCCGCCGTGGCAATACGGATAGCCGAAATGCTGGCCGGGCCGACTCACACGGTTGAGTTCGTCCGGCGGCGCATCGTCGCCCAGCCAGTCGCGCCCATTGTCGGTGAACCACAGTTCGCCGGTCTGCGGCTGCCAGTCGAAACCCACCGTGTTGCGCACCCCGCGCGCGACCACCTCGGTCTTGCCGCTTTTCAGGTCGAGGCGAGTGATGATGGCATAGCGATCCGGATCGGGCTCGCAGATATTGCACGGCGCGCCCACCGGCACGTAGAGCTTGCCGTCGGGGCCGAAGGCGATGAATTTCCAGCCGTGATGCGGATCGCCCGGCCAGGCTCTGCTGACGACCTCGGGACGCGGCGGCGTGTCGAGGTGCGCCTCGACCTTGCGCAGACGCACGATCCGGCTGACCGCCGACACGTACAGATCGCCGTCGCGGAAGGCCACGCCGACCGGCATCGCGAGCCCTTCGGCAATCACCACCGGCGTATGCGCGCCCTGCAAAGGCACGGCGTAGACCTTGCCCGCCCGCATGCTGCCGACGAACAGGGTGGTTTTTCCGAGCACCATCTGGCGCGCGTTGGGCACGCGGGCGAACAGTTCGATGGCGAAGCCGGGCGGCAGCTTGAGGGTGGATAGCGGCAAGTCATCCGCAGCCGCCTGCGCCAGCCCGCCGAACACCATCACGATGGAGACGATCAGTCGCTTCATGGCGATCTCCTTTCGTCAGGCGCGACAGGAAGCAAGATCTCGAAACGCACCCGCGCCCACGGATCGCGACCCTCGGCCAGCCGGGAGATGCGCGCCGTCAGCGCCTGCCCGCGATCCATGAAGCGCGCCACGTCGGCATTCTCGCGGCGCGGCACGTAGCCGATCGCGTGGCCGTTCCAGTCCACCCGCACCGCTTTCGCGTCAAAGGGATTGTCCAGCTCGCGCACCAGGGTGAGCGCGTCGCCCACCCGCATCCGCGGCCACAGCGCCTTGCCGGCGTGGTACTGAAACCCGGCCAGCGGCGAATCCTGCAGCAGGATGTGTGCGGCGATCTGGGCATGCGCGGGCTGCATCCATAGCCAGGCCAGACACAGCAACGCCAGCCGACGATTCATGGTGGGGTCCGAATCTCAAGCTCAGAGCCGATCATTCTAGCGAGAAATCCGGCGCCCGATCCGTGCCGGCGCGCAGGTTTTTTTGACTGGACAAGCGGCCATCCGCTTGAGGTAGGATGGATGCATTCCGATTCATCCACCGTCACCACGACCACGACATGCCGAGAAAAACCGCTGCCACACAGACCAAGCTGTTCGTTCTGGACACCAACGTGCTGATGCACGACCCCACCAGTCTGTTTCGCTTCGAGGAGCACGACATCTATGTGCCGATCGCCACGCTGGAGGAGCTCGACCAGCACAAGAAAGGCATGACCGAAGTCTCACGCAATGCCCGTCAGGCCAGCCGCTTCATCGACGAAATCGTCAGCACGCTCGACAGCATCGAAGAAGGCGTGCCGCTTTCGCCGCACAGCCACAACGCCGCCACCGGCAAGCTGTTTTTGCAGACCCAGGCGATCACCGGCGACATCCCGATGAGCCTGCCGACCAGCAAGGTCGACAACCAGATTCTTGGCGTGGTGCTGTTCCTGTCGCGCCACTATCCCAAGCGCCAGGTCATCCTGGTGTCGAAGGACATCAACATGCGCATCAAGGCGCGTGCGCTGGGCCTGCCGGCCGAGGACTACTTCAACGACAAGGTGCTGGAAGACACCGACCTCCTGTACGCCGGCCTGCGCGAACTGCCCGCCGATTTCTGGGACACCCACGGCAAGGGCATGGAATCGTGGCAGGCCAACGGCCACACCTATTACCGCGTCAAGGGTTCGCTGGCGGCGAGCCTGCTGCCGAACGAGTTCGTCTTCCAGGAAGGCCCCAACCCGCTCTACGCCAAGGTCTTGAAGGTCGAAGGCAAGCAGGCGGAAATGGTCACGGTGCGCGACTTCGGCCATCACAAGAACAACGTCTGGGGCATCACCGCGCGCAACCGCGAGCAGAACTTCGCACTCAACGTGCTGATGGACCCCGAGATCGATTTCGTCAGCCTGCTCGGCCAGGCCGGCACCGGCAAGACGCTGCTCACGCTGGCGGCGGGCCTCGCCCAGGTGCTGGACAAGAAGATCTACACCGAGATCATCATGACCCGCGTCACCGTGCCGGTGGGCGAGGACATCGGCTTCCTGCCCGGCACCGAAGAGGAAAAAATGACACCGTGGATGGGCGCGCTGGAAGACAACCTCGACGTGCTGAACAAGAGCGACGACGACGCCGGCGACTGGGGACGCGCCGCGACGCAGGATCTGATCCGCTCGCGCATCAAGGTCAAATCGCTCAACTTCATGCGCGGCCGTACCTTCCTCAACAAGTTCCTCATCATCGACGAAGCGCAGAACCTCACGCCCAAGCAGATGAAGACGCTGATCACCCGCGCCGGCCCCGGCACCAAGGTGGTGTGCCTCGGCAACATCTCGCAGATCGACACGCCCTACCTCACCGAAGGCAGTTCCGGCCTCACCTTCGTGGTCGACCACTTCAAGGGCTGGCCGCACAATGGCCACGTCACCCTGCAGCGCGGCGAGCGTTCGCGCCTGGCCGATTACGCGGCCGAGGTGCTGTAAGGTTTTCTCCCCTCTCCCGCTTGCGGGCGAGGGGCTTCATCCCTCGCTACATCCTCGGAGACTGCGATGAAAAATCTGATTGTCCTTGTCGTCGCTCTCGTCCTCGCCGCGCCCGCCCAGGCCGTCGACTGGAACGAGATGCTGAAGGGCGTGCTCGGCAAACCCGCCAGCCAGCCGGCCGCCAGCGGTGTCGACGCCCTCTCCAGCGCCGACATCAACGCGGGGCTGAAGGAAGCCCTCACGCGCGGCGCCGGTGCCGCGGTCGCGCAGCTCGGCCAGAAAGACGGCTTCTTCGGCAACGCCGCGTTGAAAATCCCGCTGCCCCGGAATCTGCAAAAAGCCGAGAAGGCCATGCGCATGGTCGGCTTGGGCAAGCAGGCCGACGACCTGGTGCTGGCGATGAACCGCGCCGCCGAGGCTGCGGTGCCGGAAGCCAAACCCCTGCTGCTGGATGCGGTGAAAGCCATGACGCTGGAGGATGCCCGGGGCATTCTGACCGGTGGCCCAACCTCGGCCACCGACTTCTTCCGCAAAAAAACCGAGGCCAAACTCACCGAGCGCTTCGGCCCCGTCGTCAAGACGAACACCGACAAAGTCGGGCTGGCGCAGCAATACAACCAGGTCGCCGGGATGGCCGCTCAGTTCAAGCTGCTCGACCAGAAGCAGGCCACTATCGAGCAGTACGTCACCCGGCAGGCACTCGACCGGCTCTACACCCTGATCGGCGAAAAAGAAGCGGCTATCCGCGCCAATCCCGTGCAGGCCGGCAGTGATTTGCTGAAGAAAGTCTTTGGCGCAGTCAGCGGCAAGTAAAGTCGGACCGCAAGCTGTCCGCTGTTATGGTCTCGGACTGACCTTACCCACTGTGGACGCCATGATCAAAATGAAACGCCTCTGCCTGCTCGCCGGTCTGCTGCTCGCCCTGCCCGCCCAGGCCTGGGAGATCGGGGAATTCAGGAACGGCATGAACCGCAGCGAAGTCGAGCAGGCGCTCAAGACCTGGAATTTCGACAAGATCCTGTCGGTCGGCACCGATGGCCTGTTTGCCTACGACCTGCCCAGCAGTCCGGCGCGCCGCCGTTTCCTGTTCGGCTTCTGCAACGACAAGCTGGTGTCGTTCGACCAGGAAATCGAACCAGCCTTCCGATCCTTCATCGTCGTCGCGTCGAACTACTCCAACCTGTACGGCAATCCGCTCAAGGTCATCCCCTATTCCAGCGTCGTCGCCAGCGGCGAGAAAAATCTGCTGGCGATGTTCTGGCGCAAAGGCTCCGACTACATCGGACTGAAATACGCGCTGTACCCGACCAGCGAGCAACTCTCGATGACCTGGCAGGTCAGCAACAACTGCTGGCAGGCGCCGCGTTAAATCGAAAAAGAAACCATCTCCGGGGAACCGGTGTCAGAAAGATCTGGGTTAGGGCGTGTCAACACTAATTTCACGCCCGCGACGAGGCCGATTCGGGATGCAGCCCGCGAAGCGAGACGGGCCGCAGTGTCGTTCACTGCAAGCGGCTCGCGACAAAGGGATGCGCCCGAATCGGCCCGTCCCTTCGGGTTGCCGCGGGAAAGCGCGTCTGCGGCGTTGCGCCGCTTGGCAAGGGATGGCCCTTGCCGGCGCGACGCGCCTTGCATCCATCGCTTTCTCGCGGCAACGCGGACGCGAAATTAGTGTTAACACGCCCTACCGCGCTTCACTTGATGCGGTAGAACCGGCCGGCGACGTCCTTGCCGTGCACGCCATCGAGACGCTCGCCCACGGCCTCGCCCAGTGCCGCCAGGCGGTCGGCCGGCTGCGGATGGGTTTTGTAGAGCAGGCCGGTGCGGCTGTCCTTGGCGGGAAGCCCGGCGAGGTCCTGCAAGACGTCGGGCAGCCCCCAGGGATCGTAGCCGGCGCGCGCGGCAAACACGATGCCGACGCGATCCGCCTCGAATTCGGCGTTCTTGTCGAGGCCGCGCGCCATGATCTCGGCGCCGTTGCCGATCAGGTTCTGCACCACCTGATCGCTGTCCTTCGCCTTTTTGCTGGCGGCCTGCCCCAGCGCCCCGATCAGGCTGGACTGCTTGAGCACCTTGAGGTGATGTTTCCGCGCGACGTGCGCGATTTCGTGCGCCAGCACGCCGGCCAGTTCGGCCTCGTTGTCGAGGCGCCGGTACAGGCCCTTGGTCAGGAAGACGTAGCCGCCGGGCGCGGCGAAGGCGTTGATGTCCTCGGTATCGAGCACGCCGAAATGCCAGTCGATGCCCTTGCGTCCGCTCTGCAATGCCACCCAGTTGCCGACCAGGTTGACGTAGCGCTGCAGTTTGTCGTCGCGCACCAGCGGCACCGCGCCCAGGAGGTTGCCCGCAATCTGTTTGCCGATGCGCGTTTCCTCCTCGGGCGAGTCCTTGCTGAAGAGCGTGAGTCCCAGTTGCCGGGCATCGATTTTCTGCTTGGCCGGCTGCTGCGCCTGGTCGGTCGTCTGCTCCGGTTGCTTGTTCTTGTTCATTTCCTGGTTGATGCGTTCTTCCAGCAATTTGCCGAAGTCGACGCCCGCTGCCACGCCGCTGAACGCCGCCAGCGACATGGCCACCACCATCCATTTGATTTTCATCAGTTGCCCTCCCACGGCGATGAAGCCTGCTCGGGCCTGGGCTCGGGCAAGGCCGGCACGTCGACCGCGGCGAGGCCGGACTGGCCGGCGAAACTCCTGGCCTGCGCCGCCGTCGCGCTCCAGCCATCC
>DASVPF010000004.1:0-7502 GCA_036382965.1 Thiobacillus sp. | reverse complement strand
GGTCTGCGGATGTTCGTTGTGGATGAGGTCGGCCACCGATTCGGCGTCCATCCATTTCAGGCTTTCGATGCCGCCGGTGTCGCCGCCGCCGCCCAGGATGCGGTTCAGCAGCGAGTTGGCCTTGTCGTCGCCCAGCGCCTTTTTCAATACGCTGCGGATGTAGTCGTCGGAATCTACCCCCAGCGAGGAATTCTGGTCGGCCACGTGGTTGAAGTCGTGCAGCACGTTCTCCACTTCTTCCTGTGCGATCGACTTCATGCTGGTCATGGCTTCGCCCAGCTTCTGCACTTCGCGCGGGCCCAGATACTTCATCACTTCCGATGCGCCTTCCTCGCCCAGCGCAAGCATCAGGATCGCCCCCTTGGTCACGCCGCTCGGATCAGTCATTGTTGGCCACCCAGGTCTTCACGATATTGGCGACCACGCGCGGATCTTCGCTGGCGAGCTTTTGTGCCCGCGACAGGTTCTCCTGGTAGTTGCGCTGGCCGAGTGCCATCAGTTCGCCATCGGCGCTATGTTGATGGTGTACGGGCGCGGGGAGCACCGGCAGTTCGGAAATCTTTTTCAGCATGGGCTTGAGCATGCGCAGGTACAGCAGCAGCAGCCCCACCGCCATCAGCAGGTACTTGCCGGTTTCCTTGGCGGTCTCGATGTTGTCGGGCTGCTTCCACATCGGTGTGTCGGGGATGACCTCCTGTTCCGCCTTGGCGAAGGGCGTGTTCACCACGTTGACGGTATCGCCGCGCGTCTGGTTGTAACCCATGGCCTCCTTGACCAGATTGGTGATCTGGGTTTTCTCGGCCTCGGAGAGCGGCAGCATCGTCACCTTGCCGGCCTTGTCGGTGGTCTTCTTGTAATTGACGACCACCGCAACCGACAGCCGCTTCAGCCCGCCGACGCCTTGCTGGACGTACTGGATGGTCTTGTCGACTTCGTAGTTGACGGTCGCGTCCTTGCGCGTCGTGGCGGACGCCGCTGTTGCCGCGGCGGGCGCGGAGGATTTCTGGCCCGGCGCCGTGATCGGCGCGGTGGCCGGTGGCGGCGGCTGGTTGGTGAGCGCGCCCGGCACGCCGGACGGATTGCCGGAGCCGTTCAGCGATTCGCTGGTTTGCTGGCTGCGGACGGCCATGGCGTCGGGCGTCTGGTTCGGCTTGTAGGATTCCACCGCCTGTTCGCTGTGCGAGAAGTCGACGTCGGCGGTGGCTTCGGCGCGCACGTTGTCGGTGCCGACGATGGGGGTAATGATGGATTCGATCCGCTTGACGACGTTCTGCTGCAGCTCCTGCACATACTTGATCTGGCTCGGATCCATGCCGTTGATGCTGGCCGTCTTGCTGGTGTCGGAGAGCAGATTGCCGTTCTGGTCGACCACGGTCACGTTCTTGGCCGACAGCTCGGGCACGCTGCTGGCGACCAGATGCACGATGGCGCTGACCTGCTGCGGGTCCAGCACGCGGCCGGGATGCAGGTTGAGCAGCACCGAGGCCGTGGGCATTTTCTGTTCGGACACGAAGACCGAATCCTTGGGCATGGCCAGATGCACGCGTGCGGCCTGCACGGCGGAGACCGATTCGATCGAGCGCGCGAGTTCGCCTTCCATGGCGCGCTGGAAGTTGATCTGCTCGACGAACTGGGAGGCCCCCAGCTTCTGGTTCTCCATCAGTTCGAAGCCGACGTTGCCGCCCTTGGGCAGGCCTTGCGACGCCAGTTTCAGGCGGGCATCGTGCACGCGGTCGGCGGGGACCAGCAGCGCGCCGCCGCCTTCGGCGTATTTGTAGGGGACGTTCATCTTTTCCAGCTCGGCGACGATGGCGCCGCCGTCGCGATCGCTGAAATTCGAGAACAGCACGCGATAATCGGGTTGCCGTCCCCACATCCAGACTGCGGCCATGACCGCAGCGACTGCGGCCACGCCGAGCATCAGCATGATTTTTCGTCCGCCGGCCGTCCGCGTAAAGTCCATGACATTGGCCGGGATCACGGTTTCACCTGCTACTGCCATATTGTTCTGCCCCCATCGTGAGAGTGTCGCTATGTGATCGAATTATCGGCAGTGCCGCTTGTTTCAATCGGGGGAATAGCAGCCGGTTTTCAGCGCTTATCGGGCTTATGGCTTGCCATCGGGCTGGTAAGGTGGGCACGTGGAAAACCACGCGCAAGCAAGGAGGCACGATGAGCGTAGGCATGATCGATACCGGCAGGATCGAAGCGATGGTGGCGCAGCTGAAGGCGGCGGCGGCGCGCACGACCCCTGCGAGCGTCAATCCCTTGAACGACACCCTGCTGCAAACCCGGCAGGCTGCGGGCGCGGCGGATTTCTCGTCGGCCCTGAAATCCTCGCTCGACCAGGTCAACCAGGTTCAACTGCAATCGGAACAGTTGGCCCAGCGTTTCGAGATGGGGGACAGCACCGTGAGCCTGTCCGATGCGATGATCGCGATGCAGAAATCCAACATCGCCCTGCAGCAGACCGTCCAGGTGCGCAACAAGCTGGTGTCCGCGTATCAGGAAATCATGAATATGGGCATTTGAATGGGAACTAGGATTTAAGGAAAGCGCTTCGCGCCTTGCTAACTGGCGCGGCGAAGCCGCGCATCCCCTAAATCCTAGCTCCTAGTTCCTAAATCCCCGATGCCCACACCTACGCCAGCGCCTGACGCAGCGCTCTGGCCAGATCCTCGGCGACAAACTTGGCCACGTAGGCGTCCGCCCCGACCTTCTTCACGTGCGCTTCGTTGGTCGAGCCGGTCAGCGAGGAGTGGATGACCACGGGGAGGGTGCTGAAGCGCGGATCCAGCTTGATGTTGCGGGTCAGGGTGAAGCCGTCCATCTCGGGCATTTCCAGGTCGGTCAGCACCAGGGCGATCCTGTCCTGCACGGTCTTGCCCTCGGCGTGTGCCTTGTCGGCGATCGCCTGCAACTGGTCCCAGGCTTCTTTCCCGTTCTTGCACATGATGTAGGGCAGGTCCATGGCTTCCAACCCCTGTTCGATCATGGTGCGCGCGATCAGCGAGTCGTCCGCGGCCAGGATGACCGTACCGGGCTTGATGTCGACATGGGGCCCCACGCTGTCGGATGAGATCTCCTGCTCGTTCGGCGGCATGACCTGGCGCAGGATCGTTTCCACGTCCAGCACCTGTGCCAGACGTTCGCTGTTGTCGCCGTCCAGGCGGGCAATGCTGGTCACCATTCCGCTCGCACCGTTGCCTTCGGCCGACAGCACCTGGCGCCAGTCCAGACGCACGATGTCCTCGACCGACTCGACGGCGAAGGCCTGGGTGCTGCGGGCATATTCGGTGATCAGCAGGATGTTCAGCCCGGTCCGGGGCGTGCATCCCGCTACGGCCGGCAAGTCGATGACGGGCAGGATCTGGCCGCGCAGGTCGACCACGCCCATCATGTGAGCGGGCGATCCGGCCATGGCCGTGACCACCGGCATGGGAATGATTTCCCGTACCTTGAACACGTTGATGCCGAACAGCTCGCTGCGTTCGAGGTTGGCGTCCTCGCCCAGACGAAACAGCAACAGTTCGAGCTTGTTGGAGCTGGTCAGATTGGTTCGTTCGTCGATTTCCTGCTGGATCGTTTGCATGGCGGAGTTCCTTGATGCGTTGATGGGTGCGGCGCGTCTAGAGGCTGTTGCGCCGGGCACGCTCGATGTTCATGACGAAACGCTGCAGCTTGGCCGCCATGTCGTTGGGCAAGGCAACGAACTTGCAGCCCAGGCGGGTCTGGAACGCGCCATTCTGCAGGCGTATCTGTGCCGAATTGCGCACCTCCAGCGAGGTGGTGATGGTGACCGTCTCGGGCAATAGCAGCCGGCAGTCCGGCAGGATGCGGCCGGTTTCGGTGCCGAGGCGTCCCCCGGTTTCGGCAATGGCCACGCCGCCGCAGCCGATGTCCACGATGTGGGCGGTGATCGGATCGTCTTGCTCCACCAACGGGACGATGCACCTGACCGGGTTGGCGATGGGCATCGGCACCCTGAAATGCTCGCGGCGCTGCAGACGGACCAGCGACTTGGGAAGCGCGATACGCAGCGCCGGCAGTTTTTCGTAGTCGCACAATGCCACCGCGCCGGTGGCGAACGAAATGGAGACGCCGTCGAGCTGGGTGATGAACTCCGCCCCCTTGCCGGTCATCAGTTCGTGGTTGAGCGCGTCGCCGCGGGCGCTGTCGAGAATCACCGTGTTCCTGGACTCGTTGACCGCGATCACCGACGTGACGACGATTTGCCGGCTGCCCGGCAGATCGAGATTGACCAGCAGCTTGCGTTTCTGGATCGTGCGCAGCAGAAAGAGGATTTCCGTGCGCGAATGAATGGTGTAACGCGCCAACAGGGAATCGCGGTTGGCATGGATGGAATCGTGTTGCGGAGAAAAAGGCATACGGGTCAGACGTTATGGTTCGGAAGGGCCTGTTCTTTGGCTCCGTCTAGATGGTAGAGCCAGGCCAGCAGTTCGGCCACGGCGATATATAACTGGGGCGGGATGTGGCTGTCGAGGTCGATCTGCATCAACAGCGCCAGCAACTCGCGCGATTCGTGGACATACACCCCCGACGCGCGGGCCTTTTCGATGATGCTGTCGGCCAGAATGCCGCGTCCCTTGGCGACCACGCGCGGCGCCGCATCGCCGTTGCGATAGGCGAGTGCGGCCGCGGCGCGCTGCATGTCAGGCGCCGGCATCGCGTTGCACCGTCAGGGAGTGGAGCGTGCAGCCTGCCGCGGCAAGCTGCTCGACCAGCTGTCCCTGGTTTTGCTGCAGCAGGGGCGCAACGTCGGACTGTTCCGGCGACATCCGGATGCTGAATGCCTGGTTCGCATCGAGCTTGATATGCACGTTCAGGGTGCCGAGTTGCGGCAGCGTCAGCTTGAGATGGGATTCCCAGCCGCCATCGCGCTCGGGTGCCGCCATCGCGGTCGAACGATCCTGCGCGGCGTCCTGGCGTACCTGCCATTCCAGCGTTTGTCCCGGCCACACCTCGCCGCGCCAGATCAATTGGGGCGACTCCAGCACCTGCAATTGCTGCGACAGCAGCGTGTGCATGGGATTGACCGGTTTCTGCTCGGCCGCGCTGCCGGCGTCGGGCCGGGTCAGCGCAGTTGCCATGGAGCGTGCGGTCTCGGCGGCCAGCCGGTTTTGCGGCTCCTGCATCAGGCCGTCGAGGCTGTCCTGGCCGACGATCCAGTCGGCCAGGTGCGATTCGTAAAACAGGCCGCTGCGGACCAGCGCGGTGCGTAATGCGAGCGCCAGTTCGGCGGGGCTGGCAGGCGGTTGGTCGAGCAGGGGGCCGGGCGGAGTGAGGGTGGGGGGGGCGCGTTCCGGCACGCGCTGCATGAGGTCGCTCAGCATGCGCGCGGTCTGGCTCAGCTGCGGCGCATCGCTGGCTGCCGTTTCGGGCGCATCGAGCAGAAACACCGGCTGCGGCATGTTGCCGGCAAATCGCAGGCGCAAGGTGTCGCCGGGGGTCGCCGGGTGCGGCAGGCGCAGGGCGACGGTTTGCCCCTCGATCTCGACCAGCGTCACGCCCTTCGCCTGGCTTTTCACCAGGCCCGTGACCATCTGGCCGATGATCAGATGGTCGAATGTAACGCGCGGCGCGGCCTGGTCGCGTTCGATGGGGTCCAGCACGGGCTGGACGGCCAGAATGCGGGACAAGGCCTGGGCCGGATACATGAGCGGAACAGCGTTACGCGCGCTGCGCTCCGTAGGCCTCGATGCCGCGCTGGCCGGTGCGCGTCATGCACAGGCGCTGTTGCAGTTCGTGCAGGCGCGGTTCGGTGAGCGCACGGATTTTGGCATCGTTCTGCAGGATGGTGCGGATGATCGCCACTTTGGTGCGCTGTTCGTTCTCGCTCAGCGGCACCGGCGCGGCTTGCATCAGGCTGCCGACGTAGCCCTGGCAGCGTTGCTCCAGGTCGGCCAGATGATCCCACTCGCCCTGGCTGGCGGCGATCAGCATGGTGCCGCTCAGTTCGGAGAGGCTTTCGTAGGCGGCGAGCATTTCGTGGCTGGTCATGGCGTCTTCGCTTCAGGCGGCAATGGGGTGGAGGGTCGAATGGGGCGCAGCCTGGCGGGTGAGGCCGATCTGTTGCCAGGCGCCGTGCAGTTCGCGCAGCAGGCCCAGCACTTCTTCCAGCGGCGCACTCTGGTTGTTGAGATGGGCGAGCATCAGGCGCTTGTTCATATAGTCGTACAACGCGTCGAGCTGCTGCGCGAGGTCGCCGCCCTGCTGGAAGTCGAGCGCGGCGCGCAGACCGTCGAGGATGATGGTGCTGGCCTTGGTGATGGCGGCCGATTTCTTCGCCAGGTCGCCCTCGTTCATGTGCTTGATCGCCATGCGGACGGCCAGTTCTGCGCCTTCGTACAACATCACGATGAGCTGGTGCGGGCTGGCTGCGATGACGCCGGTTTCCAGGCCGACATTGGCGTAGGTATGGGCGGCGTTTCTCGAATTCGTGTACACGTCTTCCTCCTGGTTATTTGTTGGAGCTGCTGCCCAGCTGCTGGGTCAGGTAGGTGCTGGTGGCGTTCATCCGGCTCAGCATGAGATTCAGGTTGGTATATTCGGCGGTGTATTTTTTTTGCAGCGCCGTCATCCGGTTTTCCAGGCGGTCGACGGCCGCATTCTGGTCCTTGACGTATTGATTCAGGCTTTGCGTGCGCGTGTCGATCAGACCGCCGCCCGCAAGTGCGGACTTGGCCCAGTCTTCCAGCCGGGTGGCGAAACCCGTCGATGACGAGAACAGATTGGTCACGTCGCTGAAATTGGCCGTCATGGCGCTGTTGAGCTTGCTGCTGTCCAGCAGCAGCGAGCCGTCTTTCTGGAATGCGATGCCGACCTCGGCAAGCGAGGTCAGCGTGCCGCCGCTGGCGGGCGTATTGAAAATATCGCGCAACTGCTCCTGCATGACGCGCAAGGTGCCGTCGCCTGCGAGGGCGCCGCCGGCCGCGGTGCTGGTGCCATACGCGGAGCGGGACTTGATCTGGCTTGCCAGGGCGTTATAGGCATCGACAAAACCGGATGCTGCAGTGTCGATGGCCGTGGTGTCGCGAGCGACCGTCAGGCTGGCCGGCGTGGATGTGGTGTTCCTGAGCGTGAGCGTGACGCCCTGGATCGCCTCGCTGACCGTGTTGGACGCGCTGGTGATCGCGATGCCGTTCACTGTGAGGTCGGCATTCTGGGCGGCCAGGGTCTGGGTCAGGTTCTGCGTGCCGGCAGGATCATAAGCCAGCAAGCTGCCGATGGCGCCGTCCCCCCCGCTGGTGGTGATTTTGAGGCTGTTGCTGACGCCGGAACTGGTCGAACTCAGCGCGAGGCGGTAAGGCGTGCCGCTATATCGGCAGAGGGAGCAAAACGTGAGCGACTGTGGTGACCCTGATCAGGATGAGGCCCGCTTGCGTGAGGAATGGGAGCGGCACTTCGCCGCGTTGTGCCCTGGATGCGGTGACCTATTGGACGAATATCACGTCGGGTCCTGCTACGGAATCAATACTTGA
>DASVPF010000003.1:0-9344 GCA_036382965.1 Thiobacillus sp. | reverse complement strand
CGCCGTTTTTCACCATCACGGTGTCGTCGGCATTCTGCGCTTCGTCGAAGGTGAAACCGTACTGGAAGCCGGAACAGCCGCCGCCCGACACGAACACACGCAGTTTCAGGTCGGGGTTGCCTTCCTCGTCGATCAGGCTTTTGACTTTGCTGGCCGCGCTATCGGTGAAGACCAGCGGGGATTCCATTTCGGTTGCTGCATTCATGGCGATGCTCCTTGAAAACGTGTGGGGTGATTATCCGCATCACCCGCCTTGCGTCAAGCAAAGACCCTGTTTTGGCTGAGGAGTTCCGCCTGCGCAACCTAGAGAACAGTTAGGGCAGCATCCCCAAGTCGGCCAGCGCGGTGTCCTCGGGCAGATCGAACAGGATATTCATGTTCTGCATCGCCTGCCCGGCCGCGCCCTTGACCAGATTGTCGATCACCGACAGCACCACCACCGTGTCGCTGCCCTGCGGCCGGTGCACCGCGATACGGCAGACGTTGGCACCGCGCACCGAGCGGGTTTCCGGGTGCGCGCCGGCGGGCATCACATCGACAAAAGCCTCGCCCGCGTAGCGTTCCTCGTACAGGCTCTGCAGATCGACGTCGGCACTGATTCTGGCGTACAGGGTCGCGTGGATGCCGCGGATCAGCGGCGTCAGGTGCGGCACGAAGGTGAAGCCGACCGACTTGCCGGCGAAGCTTTCCAGCCCCTGCTTGATTTCCGGCCAGTGGCGATGGCCGCCAACAGCGTAGGCCTTGAAATTGTCCGCCGCCTCAGCGAACAGGATATGGGTCTCCGCCTTGCGTCCGGCGCCTGAGACGCCCGACTTGGCGTCCGCCACCAGAAAACCCGTGTCAACCGCGCCGGACTCCAGCAGCGGCAGAAAGCCCAGCTGCACCGCCGTCGGGTAACAGCCCGGGTTGGCGATCAGGCGCGCGCCACGGATCTTGTCGCGATTGATCTCGGGCAGGCCGTACACCGCCTCGGCCACCAGGTCGGGGCAGGCGTGTTCCATCTTGTACCACTGCTCCCACACCGCCACGTCCTTGATGCGGAAGTCCGCCGCCAGGTCGATCACCTTGACGCCCGCATCGAGCAGCGCGCGGGTCTGCTGCATCGCCACGCCGTTGGGGGTGGCGAAGAACACCACGTCGCAGCTTTCCAGCCCTGCTTCTTCCGGCGTGGAGAATGCCAGTTTCACCCGCCCGCGCAGGTTGGGGAACATGTCCGCTACCGGCATCCCGGCTTCCTTGCGGGAAGTAATCGCTTTCAGTTCAACCTGCGGATGGCGCGCCAGCAGGCGCAGCAATTCGACCCCGGTATAGCCCGTTCCGCCCACAATACCGACTTTGATCATGGTGTGATTCCGTTGCAAATGATGAATATTGTAAGACACGCTCATTGCGGCATAAAAAAAGCCGCCCCTTGAAACGGACGGCTTTTTTGCCCAACAGTTCGAACGATTAACGCTTGGAGAACTGCTTGCGGCGACGCGCCTTGTGGAAGCCGACTTTTTTCCGTTCGACTTCACGGGCATCGCGGGTGACGAGGCCGGCGGCTTTCAGCGTGGGCTTCATCTCGGCGTCGAGGTCGATCAGCGCGCGCGTGATGCCGTGGCGCACCGCACCGGCCTGGCCGGATTCACCGCCGCCCGATACGTTGACCATGATGTCGAATTTGTTCAGGTTGTCGGTCAGCACCAGCGGCTGGCGCACGATCATGCGGCCGGTTTCGCGGGAGAAATACTCGTCCACCGGCTTGTCGTTGACGACGATCTTGCCGCTGCCGGCTTTCAGAAACACGCGCGCAACCGATGATTTGCGGCGACCCGTACCGTAGTTGTAATTACCGATCATGATGCGGCCTTAACGTTGATGTCGAGGGGCTTGGGCTGTTGAGCCTCGTGCGGATGCTCCGCGCCTGCGTAGATTTTCATTTTCTTGATCATGGCGTAGCCCAGCGGGCCTTTGGGCAGCATGCCCTTGACTGCTTTTTCCAGCGCACGACCGGGAAAACGCTCCTGCATCTTGTCGAAGTTCGTTTCGTAGATGCCGCCGGGATAACCGGAGTGGCGATAGTATTTCTTGTCGAGGCCCTTGTTGCCGGTCACGACCATCTTGCTGGCGTTGACCACCACGATGTAATCGCCGGTGTCGACGTGGGGCGTGAACTCGGGCTTGTGCTTGCCGCGCAGACGGCGGGCAATCTCGGAAGCCAGGCGGCCCAGCACTTTGTTATCAGCGTCAACCACGAACCAGTCGCGTTTGACTTCATGCGTTTTAGCGGAAAAGGTTTTCATGACCCAACCTCTGCACAGAGGACACTCTCGGAAAGCCGGGCATTTTAACTGCCCACTCCAGACAAAGTCAAACACTGGTTGCGAATTCCCTATCGCGCTGACATACAATCCGCGCCATGACCGCCTGGCTTGTCACCAACCTGATCGCCGCCGTCCTGCTGCCGCCGCTTCTGCTGGTGATCCTGCTGGCCGCCGGGCTGCTCCTTCACCGTCGCCGTCCCCGCCTGGCCATGTCGCTGATCCTGCTGTCCACTACCGCCCTGTACGTCTTGTCCACCCCCTGGGTCGGCGGGCTGCTGCAGAAGACCCTGGAAATCAGCGCCCCGATCAATCCGGGCGCGTTGCAGACCGCGGGAGCGATCGTCGTCCTCGGCGGCGGACGGCGCGTGGATGCAGCCGAATACGGCAGCGACACCCTCAACGGGCTTAGCCTGGAACGCCTGCGCTATGCCGTTTTTCTCCACCATGCCAGCGGCCTGCCCATTCTGGTCACCGGCGGCAAACCCGGCGGCGGCACGCTCGCCGAGGGCCGCATCATGCAGCACATCCTGCAAAGCGAATACGGCATCCCCACCCGCTGGGTCGAAGACGCCGCACTCACCACCTGGGACAACGCCCGCCTCTCGGCGCCGCTTCTGAAACAACAAGGCGTCCGGCACATCGCACTGGTCACCCATGCCTGGCATCTGCGCCGCGCCGTGCCACTGTTCGAAGCGCAGGGCTTCAGCGTCATTCCCGCCGGCATCCAGTTTTCTGGCGCCCGCGTGGATTCGATCCTCGATGTGCTGCCCACCCCCGCAGGGCTGCGCGACAGCACCTTCGCCCTGCACGAATGGCTGGGCATTTTGTGGTACAAACTCCGCTCGAATTTCTAACCCCGAAAACCGTTCGGGCTGATCGTGAGCCGGTCGAACGATCGAAGCCCAATTTTATGTAAGGAAGCCCATGAAAGCCCGCGTCAAACTCATCGAAGGCGTCAGCTTCGTCGGTCAGAGCGAATCCGGCCACAGCGTCGTCATGGACGGACCGCCCGATTCCGGCGGCAGGAATCTCGGCGTGCGCCCGATGGAAATGCTGCTGCTGGGGCTGGGCGGCTGCTCCGCCTTCGACGTCGTCCACATCCTGAGGAAGGGCCGCCAGCAGGTCACCGACTGCGTCGCCGATATCAACGCTGAGCGCGCCGACACCGATCCCAAGGTGTTCACCACTATCCACGTCCACTTCACCGTCACCGGTAAGGCCCTCGACCCCAGGCGCGTCGAACAGGCGGTGAAACTCTCCGCCGAGAAATACTGCTCGGCCTCGATCATGCTCGGCAAGGTGGCCGAGATCACGCATGACTTCGATGTGGTGGAAGGCTGACCGCAGAATAACAAAGGGCTCCCGAAGGAGCCCGTTTCATGCAGCCTCGAGTTTATTCGATTCACGCCACACGCGCCTCCAGCACAAAATGCTCGGCCAGCGCCCGGACTTCCTTCCTCCTGCCGTGCCCCGGATGGTTGCACGTTTCCACACTCACAAGCCCCGCATGTTCCAGTGCGCTCACATCCCTTTTCACTGCGCTGCGGTCGCGGTGCAAACGGGGCGCCAGTGCCATGATTGAAGCGGGCTCGTCTTTCACCGCCCTGAACAGCGCCAGCCGCCCCTGGGTCAGCAAGCCCAATACCTCAGCCGGGTCCTCAAAACTGATCACCCGCTCCTCGGGCAAACACTTGCCCTGATCCGCACGCTTTGCAATTTTCTTTCCGCGCTGGAAAAAGGCGGTTTCCGTCGCGGTCTTCACAATGAGTTTGCTCACGATTTTTTCCTCAGGGCCTGCCATGAAAAACGGGCTCCCGCAGGAGCCCGTTTCAACTTCGTCTTTCAAACCGGGTTGCCCCGGCGTTGAATTAGAAGCTGTGCTTCAGACCGACACCGAAGACGGAGGGGTCGGCACCCACGTTGCCAACGGTCGTATTGCTGGCGCTGGAGTTGTTGCCGAGGCCGAAGGCGGCGCCGCTGTCGTTCTTGACCTTGGCGTACAGGGCGTACGCGGTGGTGCGCTTGGACAGGCTGTAGTCGGCACCGACGGTGTACTGCTTGGCACCGGTGTTGCTGGTGTTGCTGGCCTCGTCGACCTTCAGGTAGTTGGCCTTGAGGGTGACGGCGCCCATGGCGTAGTTGCCGAACAGGCCCCAGGCTTTGCGGTCGGCTGCAGCCAGGCCGGTATCAGCGGAACCATCCTCGTACAGCGCGCCCAGCTTGGCGCCGCCGAAGCTGTAGCCGCCGATCACGCGCCACATCTTGCGCGATTGCGTAACGGTGGCACCGGTAGAAATGTTCTGCTTCTCGTAGCCGGCGCCCAGCATCAGGGGGCCGTTGTCGTAGTTGACGGCAGCGCTCCAGGCGTCGTTGGTGTTGCAGTCGAGGCCGGTTGCGCATTCGGTCGGGGTGACAACACCGGCTTGATGGTCGGCAATGTAGGCCACTGCAGCAGTCAAACCGCTGAAGTCGGGAGAGACGTAGGCGATGGTGTTTTTGGTGCGCAGGTCGAACGCAGATGCGCCACCGCTATAGGTGGCGCCCAGCAGGTTGCGCGAGTCGGCCATGGTGTCGCCGAAGTTGTCGAGCTTGCGGCCCAGCAGCTTCATCGGGGTGTCGTGAATGCCGGCGAGGACGGTACCGAAGCCGCCCTTCAGGCCGAGAAAGGTGTTGCGGTTGGCCAGGGTGCTGGTGGCCGATCCGTCAGCGACAATAAGGGACTCGATCTGCCAGATGGCGGCCAGGCCGCCGCCCAGGTCTTCGCTGCCCTTGAAGCCGAGACGGCTGGCGTTGGAGACGATGCTGGTGCTGTTGTCCTTGCCGGTGACGTCGGAATCAACGCGGAAAACACCCATGTTCAGCACGCCGTAAACGTCGACATTGCTGGTGGCGGCAAAAGCGGGGGCGGAGACGGCGCCGGCAACGGCCAGGGCGATCAGGGATTTTTTCATTGCTTTCTCCTAAGAAAGTAAAAATAAAAACCAGTTATGGTTTGAAGCTCTGCAGAGCTGTCCTGCACGGGTATGTGCTCGCCCCAAAGGGCGTGAAAGGGACGTGATCGATTATCCAGACTCGGATGAGGCGGGCAAGCAAAGCTGTTGTTTTTTCTGTAGCATGGGAAGAAAAGTGTTGTTTTGTTGCACCAATGCAACGGATGGCATGGACCCTGCTGGCGTTTGCCAGGGTTAAACCGCCTGCGTCTATTGAGCGCGCAGGCGAATCGCATCGAGAAGATTCAGCAAAGAGGGCGTGGCGGGAGCGCCTGCTGAATGGCCTGCGCAAAGGCGGCCGTTTCCTGGAAATATTCATGCACCAGCCAAGCCCCAGGTCTGATGTTCGAGCCCATGCCAAGGGGCATCAGGCGGCAAATGGGGAAGATCCACCAGCAGGTCGAGATCGCCCCCCCTTGCGCCAGTCGTCCACCCGCGAGCCGAACAGCCGCACCCTGCCCTGCCCGCCAAACAATTGACGGACGGCATCGACGATGACCTGTTGCTGCTCGGCTGATACTCTCATGACGGCTAGTTTAGCGCCCGGACTACGGCGCCCGCTTCACACCCAGCGCCCGCCTCCCGCCAGCCCCACCATCAGCCGCACGCCGCTATACGCCAGCCACGACAGCATGCGGCGCGGCCAGGCCCGGCGCCGCCAGACGGCAGGGTCCAACGCGGTGGACTGGCCGATGGCCTGTTGCAGACGCTGCTGCAGGTCGCGTGCAAACGCCGCATCGTCGACGACGATGTTCGCCTCGCGCGCCAGCAGCAGGCTGAAGGGGTCGATGTTGCTGGAACCCACCGTCGCCCAGTGGCCGTCGACCACGGCCACCTTGGCGTGCAGTTCGCTCGCCTGGTATGCGTGGATGGCCACCCCGGCGGCGAGCAGGTCGCGATAGAGGGCGCGCGCGGCCGCCTGAAAAAAAGGATGGTCGGTGTGCCCCTGCACCAGAAGCTGCACCCGTACCCCGCGCGCAGCGGCTTTCTTGAGCAGTTTGCGGAAGCGGTGGCCAGGCAGGAAGTAGGCATTGGCGATGAGGATTTCGTCGCGCGCCCGTGCCAGCGCGGCGAGATACACACGTTCGATGTCGCGGCGATGGGCGAAGTTGTCGCGCACCACGAAGGCGGCGCGCACATGGCCATCGGTCGGCCAGGAAGGCTCGATCGCCGCCTTGCGCTCGCCCGTCTGCAACTGCGTCAACGCCACCAGCTGCCACAAACGGCGCGCGCTTCGGTGGATGCGGGCCAGCAGCGGCCCCTGCACCTCGACGCTGAAATCGAGCCGCGGCGCGGCAAAACGCACCGGCTCGAAATCGTCGATAAGGTTCATGCCGCCGATGAACGCGATGCGCGCGTCGATCACCGCCAGCTTGCGGTGCAGCCGCCGCAGGCTGTGGGGATTGGAGCGCCAGCCGTTCACCAGCGGACGGTAGGCCAGCACGTCGATGCCAGCCGTTTTCAGCGCGTCCAGCCAGGCGGTCGGCAGTTCGCGCGAGCCCACGCCGTCGATCAGCAGGCGCACGCGCACGCCGCGCTTGGCCGCGCGCAACAGCGCATCGCGCGCCGCCGCGGCACTGGGATCGGCGTTGAAGATGTAGGTCTCGAGGTGAACCTCGGCGTGCGCGGCGTCGATTGCCGCGATGAGGGCCGGGAAGAATTCGGCGCCGCCATGCAGCAGGCGCACATGATTGCCGGGAACCGGCTCGACGCCGCGAAAGAAGGATTTGCGCATACGACCTTTCATAGGCTTCAGCCTATAGAAAGTCGGCGTCCCTGTGGGGCAGGCGGTTGCGCGCAATCATCCGGCCAGCTTCAGCTTGGCCGTCAGGGCGGCATGGTCGGAAATGCGGTGCCAGGCGTTGCCGGTGTGGACCTGCGCGGCTTCGATGCTGAAGCGGCGCACATAGATGCGGTCGAGCTGGAACATGGGCAGGATGGACGGGTAGCTGCGGGCGGGCCTGCCGTGGTGGGTCTCGAACACCTCGACCACCCCCAACTCGTCCTTAAAATAGTTGCAGACGCGCATCCGCCAATCGTTGAAATCGCCGGCCAGGATCAGCGGCGCGTCATCGGGCACCATCTTGCGCACCCGCGCGACGATCATCGCCAGCTGGCGCTTACGCCCGGCCTCGGTCAGCGCCAGATGCACGTTGATGCAATGCACCGGCGTGGCCACGCCGGGCACTTCGATTTCGCAATGCAGCATGCCGCGGCTTTCGAAGGCGTGGGCGGAAATGTCCTCGTTTTCCCAGGAGAGAATCTTGAACCGCGACAGGATGGCGTTGCCGTGGTGGCCGGCGTCGTACACGCTGTTCTTGCCGTAGGCGAAGTCGGTGTAGACGTGCCCCGCCAGGAACTCGGTCTGCGGCCGCCCCGGCCAGTGCTGGAAGCGGCTGGCACGCAGGCCATGGCTGCCCTGCACTTCCTGCAGGAACACGATATCCGACCCCAGTGCGCCGAGGCGGTCGCGCAGTTCGTGCACCGTCAGCCGCCGGTTGAATTGCGACAGGCCCTTGTGGATGTTGTAACTGGCGACATTCAGCGGAGCAGTCATGAGTCCATTATAAGCGTGCGGGCAGCAGGCGAATGGCGGCGGCATTGCTGGGCGAAAAGCAGCGTTCTGCCGCCTCCTGCCACGGCAGCCACAGGTAGCGCAGATGCTCGCGCGGCGCCAGGACAACCGGCCGCGGCGCGGGCAGGCGCAGGCCGAATACGTGTTCGGTGTTGTGCGTCACCCCCGGCGCGTAGCGGTGACGCCAGCGCTCGTAAATTTCGTAGCGGGTCGAGAGGTCCCACGGCGTCAGCTCGAACGCGCCGGCGTCGAGCCCGGTCTCCTCGCGCACTTCGCGGATCGCGGTCGCGGTGAGCGTCTCGCCGGCATCCTGCGAACCGGTGACCGACTGCCAGAAACCCGGCGCGTCGGCGCGCTCCATCAGCAGCACCTGGCCGTCCGCCGTGTGGATGACGACCAGCACCGAGACAGGAATCTTGTGTGCGATCAAACGATGCGGGCGTTGAGCGGCGTGCCCGTCGCCAGGATGGCGATCAGGCGGTCGATGTTCGGATGCTTGCCGGGGTGTGTGCTGGCGTCCTCGGTGTGTTCGGCGAAAATCGCCAGGCCTTCGGCGGCCGCCTCGGCGTGAATTGCGCCGTATTGTTGCGCGAGATACGCATACACCCGGAACGAGCCGGCGGTACCGGGCGCGTTGGCGATGGACGCCACGTCAGCGCCCGCCGCATCGGTCAGGACAATCCGGTCGCCCGCGAATTCGGGCAGGGTTTTCAGGGTCTCGGTGAAGTTCATGTGTGACGGCCTCACAAAGAGGGACGCAGAGAAACGTCTTCCCTCCGTGTCCTTCGCGTCCTCGTTGTTCAAAACCGGTATCAAGCCGCCTTGTCTGCGGCCGCCGTGCTGCGCAAACGGATGTGCAGTTCGCGCAGTTGCTTGTCGTCGACCACGTTGGGCGCGTTGGTCATCAGGCAGGAAGCGCGCTGGGTCTTGGGGAAGGCAATGACGTCGCGGATCGACTCGGCGCCGGCCATCAGCGTCACCAATCTCTCGAGACCAAACGCCAGACCGCCGTGCGGCGGCGCGCCGTATTGCAGCGCGTCGAGCAGGAAGCCGAATTTCTCGCGGCGCTCTTCGATGCCGATGTTCAATGCAGCGAACACCTTCTCCTGCACCGCTTCCTTGTGGATACGCACCGAGCCGCCGCCGACTTCCCAGCCGTTCAGCACCATGTCGTAGGCCTTGGACAGGCACTTGCCGGGATCGGTCGCAAGCCACGCCTCATGACCGTCCTTGGGCGCGGTGAAGGGGTGGTGCAGCGCGTCCCAGCGGTTCTCGTCCTCGTTGTATTCGAACATCGGGAAATCGACCACCCACAGCGGGGCCCAGGCGCGGCCATCGAGGTAGCCCTTCTCGTGGCCGACCTTGCTGCGCAGCGCGCCTAGCGCGTCGTTCACCACCTTGGCCTTGTCGGCGCCGAAGAAGATCAGGTCGCCGTTCGCGGCGCCGGTGCGTTCCATCACGGCGCGCAAGGCG
>DASVPF010000002.1:0-2029 GCA_036382965.1 Thiobacillus sp. | reverse complement strand
TGGCGATCCTCTACTCGATCGGCAAGCTCTTGGTCGAACGCGGCGAGTTGAAACTCGAACAGGCATCGATGCAGGGCATCAAGGACTGGGGCGCGCGAAATCCCGACAAGCTGCCCGAACTGCTCGCCAGCAACCCCAGCTTCGTCTTCTTCCGCGAACTGCCCGGCGACCTCTCCGGCCCACTCGGCGCGCTCGGCGTGCCGCTCACCGGCGGCCGCTCGATTGCCGTCGACCCGCGCTTCATCCCGCTCGGCGCGCCGGTCTTCCTCGCCACCACCCAGCCCGATTCGGCGCTGCCGCTGAACCGGCTGATGATGGCGCAGGACACCGGCGGCGCCATCCGCGGCGGCGTGCGCGCCGACTTTTTCTGGGGTTTCGGCAACGCGGCGGGCGAACTGGCCGGGCGCATGAAACAGCGCGGCCGCATGTGGGTGCTGCTGCCGAAGGACTATCCGCTGACCACCGTCCGCCGCTGAGCGGGAAGGGCACCACGCTTTTCCTTGCAACTTGCCCCTTGTAACTTGAGTCTGACGACTTGACCTTCCCATCGTGGCAAGGTTTTATGGTGCAATCGTCCGCATCGATCAGGAGTCCGTCTTGAACGCTTCCAATGCTTGTCCGCTCGCCGTCGGCATCGAGGGCATGACCTGCGCGAGCTGCGCGACGCGGGTTGAAAAAGTGCTGAAACTGCTGCCGGGTGTGACCGACGCCACGGTGAATCTGGCGACTGAGACCGCGACGATCTCGGGTGCAACCGATGTCGCGTCGGTTCAGCGCGCCATCGAAAAAGCCGGCTTCAGCGTGCCAACCGAATTTTTCACCCTCGCCATCGCCGGCATGACCTGCGCGAGCTGCTCGGCGCGGGTGGAAAAGGCGCTCGCCAAGGTGCCCGGAGTACTCGACGCCAGCGTCAATCTGGCGACCGAGCAGGCGACGGTCAAGGTGGCGCAGGGCACCTCGGCGGCCACGCTGATTGCCGCGGTGGAACGCGCCGGCTACGGCGCGCAGTTGCCGCTGTCTACGGGCACCGCTGCCGCCGCCCCGGCGCGCATGCTGCCAGACTGGTGGCCGGTGGCGCTGGCAATGGGGCTGTCGCTGCCGCTGATCGTGCCCATGGTGGGCCGCCTCGGCGACGCGCACTGGATGCTGCCGGGCTGGCTGCAAATGGCGCTGGCGACGCCGGTGCAGTTCTGGCTCGGTGCGCGTTTTTTCCGCGCCGGCTGGAAGGCGCTCGCCGCCGGCAGCGGCAACATGGACCTGCTGGTGGCGGTGGGCACCAGCGCGGCGTATGGCCTCTCCGCGTATCTGCTGGCAACGCACGGCAGCACGATGCCGCATCTGTACTTCGAGGCGTCGGCGGTGGTGATCAGCCTGGTGCTGCTCGGCAAATGGCTGGAAGCGCGGGCCAAGCGGCAGACCACCGAAGCCATCCGCGCCCTGCAGGCCCTGCGCCCGACGACCGCGCGGGTGCGCCTCGACGGCGTCGACCGCGACCTGCCGATCGACGCGATCCGCGTCGGCGACGTGGTGGTGATCCGTCCCGGCGAACGCGTGCCGGTGGACGGCGAGATCGTGGAAGGCACCAGCCAGATCGACGAATCCATGCTCACCGGCGAATCGCTGCCGGTCGACAAGCAGCCGGGCGACGCGATCACCGGCGGCGCGATCAACGCGCACGGCGTGCTGCTCGCGCGCACCACCGCGGTCGGTGCGGAAACCACGCTGGCGCGCATCATCCGCCTGGTGGAAAACGCGCAGGGCAGCCGCGCGCCGATCCAGCGGTTGGCCGACCAGGTGGCCGGCTGGTTCGTGCCAGCAGTGATCGCGGTCGCGGTGTTGGCATTCGCGGCCTGGGCCATGTTCGGACCGGAGCCGCGTTTCGCTTACGGCCTGGTGGCGGCGGTCAGCGTGCCGGTCTTGTCGAACACCACCGTGCTGACCTTGTGCGCCAGTTCCAGCGCTTCGGCGTCCTTGATCAGGATGCCGTGGCGCGCGGCGACGCCGGTGCCCGCCATGATCGCGGTGGGGG
>DASVPF010000001.1:0-2557 GCA_036382965.1 Thiobacillus sp. | reverse complement strand
GCACGCGCGCCGTGCAGCCCTTGCGCGAGCCGAAGCCTTGCGATTGCAGGGCACGGGCGAGTTTCTGAAGCGGCAGCGCGAAGTAGAACTCCTCTTGCGACTGCTCCAGGGAGTAAGTGTCGGTGGTCGGTGGACGGCGCTGGTGCCACGCGGCCGCCTGTCGCGCCACCAGCGCCACCATCCCTATCCGACCGCGGTGCAGGGTCCGCGCCTGGAGACGGCGGCCGAGATCAACCGCATCGAGCGCGACGGCGCCGACATGGTGGGCATGACCGGCATGCCCGAAGCTTATTTGGCGCGCGAACTATCAATCTGTTACGCGACCGTGGGCGCGGTGGTGAACCATGCTGCGGGCCGCGGCCCGTCGGCAAACGGCATCCGGATGGAGGAAATCCAGTCGGTGCTGGGCGAAGTGATGACGCAGGTGCGGCACCTGCTGGAACAGCTGGTGACCAACGATGCTGCCGGGCTTTGCAAATTCTGAGCCTGCGAAAGTCGGCGGCATGAAACTCGCCCGTGCCCTGCAATCGCAAGGCTTCGGCTCGCGCAAGGGCTGCACGGCGCGCGTGCGTGCGGGCGCAGTCGCGGTCAACGGCGTGGTCTGCGACGACCCCGAGGCCGAGGTCGACCCGGCCGGGCTGGCGCTGACGCTCGACGGCGTTACCTGGACGTATCGCGCAAAAGCCTACGTGCTGATGCACAAGCCGGCCGGGCACGAATGTTCGCATCATCCCAGCCACCATCCCAGCGTGTTTGCCCTGTTGCCGCCGCTGCTGCTGCAGCGCGGCGTGCAGTGCGTGGGGCGGCTCGATCAGGACACCACCGGCCTCTTGCTGTTTTCCGACGACGGCCAGTTCATCCACCGCATGATCTCGCCGAAAAAAGGCGTGGCCAAGGTGTACCGCGCCGTCTGCGCCGATCCGCTCAGCGACGCCACGCTGGATGCTCTGCGCAGCGGCGTGCAGCTCAACGACGAGCCGGCGCCGATCGCCGCGCTGGCGTGCGACGCGATCGATGCCCGCACGCTGCGGCTGACGCTCACCGAGGGCAAATACCATCAGGTCAAGCGCATGATCGCCGCCGCGGGTAATCACGTCGACAGCCTGCACCGCGAAGCCATCGGCAGCTACCGCCTGCCCGCGACGCTGGCGCCCGGCGCCTGGTGCTGGCTGGACGCCGGCGATCTCGCCCAACTGGAGCAGCCATGGCCATCCGCGACGTCCTGAAAATGGGCGACCCGCGCCTGCTGGAAGCGGCGCGCCCGGTGGAGGATTTTGCTTCGCTCGACCTGGCGCAGCTGATCGTCGACATGCACGACACCATGCGCGCGCTCAACGGCGCCGGTCTGGCGGCGCCGCAAATCGGCGTCGGCCTGCAGGTGGTGATCTTCGGGGTCGACGCCAATCCGCGTTATCCCGACGCCGAAAGCGTGCCGTTCACGGTGCTGATCAATCCGCTGCTCACGCCCTTGTCCGATGTCATGGAGGAGGGCTGGGAAGGCTGTCTGTCGGTTCCCGGCATGCGCGGACTGGTGCCGCGCCATGCCGACTTGCGCTACCAGGGCGTCGACGCCGCGGGCCAGCCGATCGATCGCAGCGTGAGCGGATTTCACGCTCGCGTGGTGCAGCACGAAGTCGATCATCTGCGCGGCATCCTGTATCCGATGCGCATCCGCGACCTGCGTTATTTCGGCTACACCGAGACCCTGTTCCCGGGGCAAACCCTGCAGGAAGATTGACGCTGTTTCGACGCTGGCTTGCCTAAAGTTGTCCCTGTCCTCGCCGCTATTTGTAATGCAACCGTGGGCGAGGTGCTCCGGTACAGGCAGCAAGGACAACGATGATCCCTGAACAACAGATCCAGCAGGCCCGGCAGCGCATTCGTTCCGTCGATGCGATGGTGGACGAGGCGGCCCAGCTCGACGACATTGCCGCCCAGTTGATGGCGGTACAAAGATACTGGAATGCCCCCAACCGGGCCGCGCACCTGACTGCCGCGCTGGCCGACAGTCGCGCCGCCTGGCACGGCATTCAGGCCGCACTGGCCGAAGGCACGCTGGCGCTGCCGCTGGAGGTGCAGCAAAATCTGCTGATCCTGTCGGTCTATGCCGACAGTAAAATCAGTGCATGCGAAGCCGTCCCCAGCGCCGAGGTGCTGGGCAGCCTGATCGCGTTGACGCGCACCCTGGCAGGTAGTCTCAAGGAATGGCGGGTGGCGGCATGAGTCAGGCAGCAAAGAACTTGCACAGCGGGGTCGACAAGATGGATGCAGCCCCAGGCCACGTGTCGTTTGCCCCCCCGGATCGGGACATCAGCCTGGCCGATGCGGTGGTGGTCGGCACGGCGATCCGTCCCGGTCGTGGCCGGCCCCGCGCCAAAACCGAACTCGACGAAAAGCTCAAGAAGCCGGCCGACAGCGTACGCAAAAAAACACCGCCCGCACGCAAGGCCCCGTCGCGCGGGCGCTACGTCGACGAGTACGCGCGCCCGGCAGTCTGACACCCGGCACTGAATTACGCCGGCTGAATTATCCCAGCGCTTCGCGTACCTCGTCGACC